>DATNQP010000335.1:0-17696 GCA_036703965.1 Leptolyngbyaceae cyanobacterium | reverse complement strand
TGGCTTGATTAGCGCGGATCTAAATGGAGCCAACCTCTATGAAGCCAACTTAATTGGAGCTAACCTGCGAGGAGCCAACTTAATTGGAGCCAACCTTAGTGAGACAAACCTGAGCGGAACATACTTGTATGAGGCAGACTTAAGCGAAGCTAACCTTAACAAAGTCAACTTGCAAAAAAGCCTATATAACGAAAAAACCCAGTTTCCTCAGGGATTTGACCCGGTTGATGCTGGAGCCTATTTGATGGCTCCTAATGTGTCGCTTCCGGGCATAAACTTGAGTGGAGTTTACCTCCCTGGCGTCAACCTCCATGGAGCAAACCTGAGGCAGATAGATTTGAGTCAGTCAAACTTAATTTGGGCAGACTTGAGTGGAGCTAACCTGAGTGAAGCTAACCTGAGTGGAGCTAACCTGAGTGGAGCTAACCTGAGTGGAGCTAACCTGAACGGCATCAACCTTGACGGAGCCAACCTGAGCGGAACTACTATGCCCGATGGTAACCTGCATACTTCTCAGAAAATAGTGCGACCAGCGAGGAAGACTCCACCCAAATGTAGTTAGCCCTCTTCTGTCACTCTGGGTGGTCGCGAACGCTGAAACCCTGATTTGACAGGAGTTTTCACAATTACTCTACATTTTTTAGTTTCTCTCAGAAATTCACCACTGCAATCCTTGACAAGGAAGGCTTTCAGAGTTTAGCTTCGAGCGTGATTTTCCGAAAGTGACAGATCAGGGGTAGGGTGAGCACTCGCAAAAATTAGCTGCTAAACTTCGAGAATTAAGTATTGATCTGGAGCAATTATAGAGGTGATCGCACTCCTCCCAAATCCCAAAAACGTGATCGCGCGGTGTGAGATCTGGAACAATTCAAACCCAAGACTCTAAAGTGAAAGGTCGCACCTGCTGAATACGTGGGAAATCATTGTCCGTTGAGACTACCGTGAGGTTGTAGTGAATTGTAGTAGCCGCGATCCAAAGGTCGTTATCCCCAAAGCCGAGAGTTTGGATGTTAAATTTTCGCCGCTCGATTTTCTCTTTAGGACCAAATGCATTGACGAGTTTGCCTTTGAGATCACCGTAAATGTCTGAGATGGCTAGATTAATAGGGTAAAGGTCGATCGTGTTTAGAAAAGCTTTAACCCGTTGGAGGTTGGCGGCTGTTTGTTCAGATTTGGCTGCCATGTAAAGTAGTTCCCCTCGGACAATGACGCTGGTGGCAACACCCGCTTCGCTGTGGGATTGTAGCTGTTGGATAAGATTGGGTTCACCGAAGATGATGCGACTACAGTGATTAGTGTCCAGGAGATACATCAGAATTCAGCCGGGGAGCGGGTGTCGTAAACAAGCTGGAGACATTCCTCGAAGTCATCACCTTGCCAGGTGCCAGCAAATTTTAGCAAATCTTGGGCTTTGGAGCCGCGCAGGATCGGTTCCCCATCTTGGATAGGGACACCTACTGGTTTAATACCGGAGTCATTTTTTCTGGTTTTGAGGTATTCGAGATAGTCGAGGGTTTCCTCCAAAATCGATTCGGGAGCGGTTTCGATCGCGGCAAGGAGTTGTTCTTTAATGGTGGTCATGGGGGCACTGGAGGATTAATGCTGGATATCTTGATTCTGCATCATTTCCCACTCTTGTTTCTGAAACCCAGACAAGATATAGCGTTTCTCAAATAGATGAAATACAGCAACAGCATCAACTCAACAATAGTCCAGAGCTTGTGGTGTACCTAAGTTATTCGAGAACCGCTATAAGCGATCGCATTTACTCCTGAAAACAAGAATAGGCGATCGCATTTTACCCATTTCACCAAAAAGCGATCGCTGCTTGGAAAAATTGCGATGGTTTGGCGATCACACTCGTATGTTTCGCTAGTTTGAATGAGAGGCAAGTTGGGTTTCATGCTTCAACCCAACCCAGAGGGGAGCGATCACTCCGTCACCTCAATACATCTGCAAAAATATCAGATAATGTGGAAAGAGATTCTTGAAATTCGGTTTTGGCAATTTCATAAGGTTGGAATGGTATTTTGATAACCAATGCACCAGATGACTGTCTCGAAACTTCATAATCCTTGACTAAGTCAATACGCTCCTGTAACTTCTGTTCAACAGGTTTGACAATCCCAGAACCTAGATAATTTATAAAATTGCCTTTAGGAGGCCATACATTTAGATATTCCAGAATATTTTCATAGCTATAGTTCGTTTCCTTGGCAACAGAAATACAGCCGTATTCACTTTTGCTCTTTACAAATAGCGGATTAAGAATCATCGAATCTAATTCTTCGCCGAAAAATCTATAATAAATCTCAGCATCATTAATAGTCTGATCCGTATAAAATAACTCTGGGATAGACATTAATAATAAATTTTGACTTCCTTGAGCTGTAAAGTATGCATAAGAACCAGCATCATCGAGGTCGGCAAAAAGAACAACAACTTCATTGCGATCTATGTGCTGGGAAATAAGGAACAGGTCTTCCTCAGTAAAGGGTTCTGCCTGGATGATATCCTGCCAGCTTTCGTCTGAAAATGTTGGTTGTTCGTTCTCCCGAATCATTCCTGTTGTTTTTGCAATTTCTAGTCTGCGCCTAGTAGAATCAAGTCTATCTTCGACACCAGGAGACAAGGCGACAAACGTGCGCCCAAGCCATTCAGCACCCACTAACAAATCGCGAAACAGCGTTATTACATCAATTACGTAAGCCCCCAAATGAGCTTGGCTGTTCTTGTTTCTCGTCCATCGGGCAAAAAAACAAACATCACAGGCTTCAGCAATTATATTTTGCTGTATGGTAGGCTGTTCTGCTGATAAAGTATCCTGTTCTCGTTTTTGCTGAACCCGTGGATATTCTAGTTGGATAACTGAAAAGTTCGACAGGTTAATATTAGGTAGATACCCATCAAGGATATTCATACGACCAACCCTAGCTCCTGGAATATCTAGATATTCACCAATCTTTACAATCTTCTCTTCAGAAAACTCAACATCGGTAATTAACAAGTTTTGAATTTCTTCATAGGAAATTTGCTTGCCAAAAAGACAAGAAAAGAACTCTTGGACTTCTGATATCTCGTTGTCAGATATGTCTAGTGGCTCCCCGATACTACGCTCCCATTGGAATGATAGTTGACCTCGCTCGAATAGGTAAAAACCCCAGTCATCGCTATCAGAGACAAACAGATATATTCCATTGCCTCCTTTAGAGTTCACGATCTGGGTAATGTTCTTATCAGTTAACTTATGGTCGGGATAGAAAGAAAACCAATCTCCCGTTGAATTATACATAAATGCCAAGTCTATCCCTTGGAACTCTCTGTCACGCAGTTGCCCTTGGCAGGTAGAATATTCAAAAGTCTGAACCCTAACTCCTAGCTGAGCGTAGAAGTCGTAGACTAATTGCTCAAAATTAGTGATATTGACTGTTTCTTTGAAAATATGCACTGCTCTTATAAAAATGCCCATACTATTCCTCAATCATTATATAGATTCCTCTTCCATTCCCTATTACTGCTAGACTTCTGTCACTGCTTCACCCCAGAGTTCATCCCACATTTTGTATATATCCCATAGCGTCCAGACGCCTAACCCAAGTGAGATCAGTTCGCCGAATGGAAGTGGACCATCCGCAGCCGACAGCCCTGCTGCCGCTGCCCCACGTATTGCAAATCGCTTGACAACAACTTTCCAGAATCTACGCCAAAGTTCCCTACTAGATATACGCCCAGCTACCTGCCTGAGGACACGTTCGGGGATGAGGATAGGTATCGGTGGGTTTGGCAGGGGTTGTCTTTGTCTTTGCCGCTGGCGTTGACGCTGGCGTCGGCGGCGCTGGTTGCAGCGATAAAAGTACAGTCCTCCCTGAGACGGATCGGTAATAATTACCTGACGAGGATCGAGTGCGAAAGGAATAGGCGGTATAGTAACCGAATGCATAGGAATTACCCGAAGGCTCCGATTGGGATTGGGATAGTGAGCAATATATCTGTTGAGCTGCGCTTGCGCTGCCGCTCGGTTATTGCCAGTACGCCAAGAATTAGGCTTAATCTCTCCAATTTCTACCTGACGCCCCTGCTGTCTCACCAGATCGGCTTCCCCCCTTCCCCCATTAGGTCCTGCCCCTGGTATGCCCACGCCGTACCTACAGCCGCTAACGCTGGTCTGACAGTAGGCTCCAATTTGTTGATGGACGCGTGTACCGATCACATTGGCAGGGATACCTCTAGCAAAACAACCAGCTACTACAGCACGTTGAACTATATTTCCCTGAGACAGAGCGTTGATCTGTTTCCCCGGTTGACTATCAGTCGGTTTAGCCCGAACCCCACCAGTCTGCTGCACCACATGGGTCAATTCATGAGCTAGCAATCGCTTTCCATCAATTGAGGAGGGGTTGTACTTCCCAGCCCCAAAATAAATATCACTACCATGAGCAAAAGCCTGGGCGCTCAACTCCCGGTTCATCTGAACCGCTTCGGAGTCAGTATGTACCCGCACCTGGCTAAAATCGGTGTTAAAGCGGGGTTCCATAAACGAGCGCACCTCATCCGATAAAGGAGAACCCCCGCTCTTTTGACTAGCCAAACGGCTCTCTAAACTTTGATTCGCTTGGACTCCACCTTCTTCAGAAACCCTTTGAACCAATGGTAATCTTTGAACATTCTCCTGTTGCTGAAGCTGCACAACAGGAGTGATAGACTCCGCCAAAGACTTCCTCTGAACCTGTTCTTCTTCCTCACCCTGGCGTTGGATGGACTGAGGCGAAGCCACTGGTTCCGGCATGGACATCACCTGCTCCGCTATCCGGTCAGCCTCAATCTCATACTTATCCCCTGGTGTTCCCACCGTTAGCTTAGTCTGAATCGCACCCGCACCCAAGGACATCTCATCAAAGTCTTTCCCTTCTTCGGCTGACTGCTCTTGTTGTTCCTTGGCACATTCCCCGCATGGCGGCTGAATCCCCACTTCCTTTGCCTGAACCGAAGGCGTTGCCGCTTCTGCTGTAGTCAGTGACTGTGGTATCGGCGTTACCAAATCGGCAACGGAGGAAGCGCCTGACTCCGACTGACGCTGCAATGTTTGTGCCTCTATCTGCTCCTGCTCTTTGGCTTCGAGACTTCGCATCACATTAGCCGCCAGCGCATCTGCCGCTGCTCTTGAGTAGCTTGGCATTTCCTGCGATTGAGAGGAGTTGTTTTCCCGTTTGGGTTGGACAGAAAAAGTCCCTGATTTTGTCTTACTCTTTTTCTGTATAGAAGTCGGACTCCAGGAAGAACTTTTCTTTTGCACGGGTTTGTACATAGTCCGCCTCAGTTAGGTGCCTAGCGTGATTATTTTCCAGTTTGCTACGTATTTACTCAATAACCTTGGGCAATTCCACCACAGCTCAACAAATTAGCGTCACTTAAGAACACCTAAAAGCTAATTCACCCAGACTCATTGAGAAATTCATGCATTCTAGACTAATTTATTTTACTTAAAATAGCAGCCGAAATATGCGTTAACATAGGAGCCATCAAAACATTTCAATGAACATTTGGATACCAAAGTAGAACCCTATGGATATCCCAGTACTTCGCTGGCAATAGTGTTACTTCTCAAGTCGTGGATTTAAGGACAGATAAAATACTTACAAGTTTTAAACTAACGCATCGATCCCCCAACCCCCTTAAAAAGGGGGCGAAGAAAGACCGACGAAGGTTAAAATACTTGAACGCTGACGCACCCTATCAATGTCAAGAAACTTTATCTAGTTTCTTATAAGTCCCTTAAACGTCGCTCAGTACCCAGTTGACAAGGGTGCGAACGGGAAAACCAGTGGCACCGACACTATTACAGCCATCCTCTTTCTCTGTCCAGACAGGACCAGCAATATCTAAGTGGGCCCAAGGCGTCTCTTTGACAAACTGCTTCAAGAAAAGGGCGGCAGTAATTGAACCTCCTGCACGGGGACCTGTGTTTTTCATGTCGGCAATTGGCGACTTCAAACCCTCGAAGTATTTCTCTTCCATCGGCATCTGCCAGAATTTCTCGCCAGCAGCTTCCGAGGCGGATTTGAGCTGAGATGCTATGCCCTCGTCTGCCGTCCATAACCCAGCGATATCATTGCCTAAAGCAACAATGCAGGCACCCGTCAGGGTTGCTAAATCAACGATCGCATCCACTCCCAGCTTTTCGGCAAACACGAGTGCATCAGCTAGTGTTAGGCGTCCTTCAGCATCCGTGTTGTTGACTTCAATCGTTTTACCGTTAGATGCCGTGAGGATATCTCCTGGGTGCATGGCACGACCACTGATCATGTTTTCCGTCACGGCGCTGATGAAGTGAACTTCAACATCCGGCTTAATTTGACCAATCGCCTTAGCTGCCCCCAATGTGGCAGCGGCACCCCCCATATCCATCTTCATCGTCTCGATGCCACTACCGGCACCTTTGATATTCAATCCCCCAGAGTCGAAGGTCAAACCCTTACCCACAATCGCTAATTTACGTCTTGGTGTCCCCTCCGGCTTATAAGTTAGATGAAGAAACTTAGGCGGTATCTCTGAAGCTTGGGCGACACCCAAGAAGGCACCCATACCCAGCTTTTCACACTCTTCCTGTTCCAAGATTTCCAGGGCAAGACCGTATTCGGATGCGATCGCCTCTGCTGTTTGCGCCATACTCACTGGCGTCACTATATTAGCCGGTGCTGCGACCAGTTCCCGCGCCAGAATCACACCCGTACAGACGGCTTGGGCATGGGTAATCGCCGCGTCCTGACCTCCCAATCCCAGTAAATCAACTTGTTCCAGCTTAGCTCCCTTATCTTCCGGGTCCGACTTAAAGCGATTATCCTGGTGCAGTGCGAGTACAATGCCCTCAATAATTGCTTGAGTTGTCCCGGCTGAATCATCATTAGCTACAGGCAGACTAACTCCGAGAGTTTTGCTCTTTTGCTGTTTTGCGGTTCGAGCGATCGCTGCTGCTGCACGACGTAAACTATCTAAGGTCAGGGCATCAGATTTACCAAGCCCGACTAAAATAAGTTTACGGATTTCGCTACCAGCACCCACCCGCGTTACAGCACTACTGCCAACACTTCCCTTAAATTCTGTTTCTTCAATCAATTCCTTGAGCGTACCGCCAAGCTTCTCATCCAGCTGGGCTAAATCACCCGTCAGCTCTAGGGCATCTTCAAATAACCCAATAGCCAGAGTATCACCAGTCCAATCTAACCGTGGTGTATCCGTTGCTCGAATTTCCATCCCTGTTTTATCTACATAAATACCTGATCACAAGTATTGCTCAAAAACAAAAAAGACCCACGATTCTGAACTGAAGCAACTTTTAGGAATAATTAATGTCGTTGGTAAACGGCGCACTGCCCGGCGTAGGCCAAAGGAAGCTAGGATGTTGCAAGCTTAAGCAAAGCGCCTTGTCACTTAAAGCTGAAATCAGCAAAGCAAAATATAAAGAAGGTTGTGCCAGTGTTGGGTAAACGAGGATTAATGCTAAAGGGACGAACCATCAAAATTCCTGTAGCGGTATGGACCGGGCTGCTGTTATGTGCGCTGCTTGGCTCATCGCTCGTCACAATGAAAATGCTTGGCTTACTAGACGGATGGACTGGTAGCGAAAAAACTCAAAAGCTATTAAGCCCGACTAAGGAAGATGAAAAATCAGCCGTTTTGCCCTTAGTGTCATTGCCACCTCAAGCTAGGGCTTCTCAACTCGAAGCAATCGCCTCTCAAGGTAAATCTTTAGACCAGTATCGCGCTCGTTATCTCCTGGCGTCTGATTTAATTCAGCTTCAGCAGGCGGAAAAAGCAATCAAATGGTTAGAAGGACTAGACTCGGACTATCCCGCGATGGCATCCCACATCGCCTTAGCACGCGCCCAAGCTTACGAACTGATGGGTGACAAAGCCAAAGCCCAGGACGCTTGGAACAATATCCTGAAAACGTACTCGAATGATCCGGTAGCGGCAAATGCCCTGTATATCTTGGGCAAATCAAATCCTGAATACTGGAATCAGGCGATCGCAAAATTCCCCAGTCATCCCCTTACTCAAGAAATTATTCGCCAACGCCTAGCAAAGAATGCCAAGCAGCCTTCCTTGTTGTTGCTTTTGGCAAAACATAATCCACTCGCCAAAGGGATGGGTGCTGTACGAGACATCTTAGTTGACCAGTATGCTGCCCAGCTCAAACCAGAAGACTGGCAAGCGATCGCATTTGGCTACTGGGAAACTCAGGAGTATGGCAAAGCTGGTAAAGCCTACGCTAAGGCACCCCGAACCCCTCGCAACGCTTATCGTGCTGGTCGAGGGTATCAACTGCGTGGAAAAAGACCAGAAGCCAAAATTGCCTATCAACAGCTAATCAAGGAATTTCCGGATGCAAAGGAAACCGGACTGGGCTTAAGGCGTCTGGCGAGCCTCTCACAATCACAAGATGCCCTAGTATATCTCAATCAGGTCATCAGCAAGTTTCCAGATGAAGCCGCTGAGGCGTTGCTCTCCAAAGCCGAAATTTTAGATGCTCTGGGAAGCGCTACCTCCGCTGCCCAAGCTCGTCAGTCGGTATTGACCCAATATGCCAGTTCCGACGCTGCCGCCGAGTATCGCTGGAAGGTGGCAGAAGCTAAAGCGGCTGCGGGAAAATTGCAAGAAGCATGGCAATGGGCACAACCGATTACTACCCAAAGTCCTGATAGTGAGTTGGCTCCTGAAGCCTCGTTTTGGGTTGGGAGATGGGCAGAGCAACTGGATCGTCAACGGGAAGCCAAGGCAGCATTTGAGCATGTACTGGCTCGGTATCCGGAGTCTTACTATGCATGGCGCTCTGCTCAATTTTTGGGCTGGGATGTGGGAGACTTCAATACTGTGCGCGACTTGACCCCAAAGGTGGTACAACCGCCAATGCGCTCAGTACCACCAGCTGGCTCTGCCACATTAAAAGAACTCTATCAGTTGGGTCAAGACCGCGATGCCTGGACACTCTGGCAGGTGGAATTAAAGAAGCAACATGAGCCAACGGTCGCTGAGCAATTTACCGATGGTCTGATGCGGTTGGGGATAGGCGATAATCTGGTAGGCATTAATCAAATCTGGAAACTAAACCTGCGAGAGACACCTGAAGAGCGGAACTCTTGGCAAGCACTACGTAAAGAACCCGCTTACTGGCACGCCCTGTTTCCCTTCCCCTTCCTGGAGTCGATTGTTAACTGGTCCCAACAGCGTCAGCTCAATCCCTTACTCGTAACCTCCCTGATTCGACAAGAGTCTCGCTTTGAACCAGAAATCCGTTCCTCTGCGGGTGCCCTTGGTTTGATGCAGGTGATGCCAGGAACCGGTAATTGGATTGCCCAGAAAACCCAGCTGAAGGAATATAACCTGAAAAATCCCGATGACAACATCAAGTTAGGCACTTGGTTTTTGAACTACACCCACCAGGAGTACAACAACAACTCTCTATTGGCGGTTGCTAGTTACAATGCTGGTCCTGGCAATGTGTCCAAGTGGGTTACAAAATACGGTTTCAGCGACCCGGATAGTTTTATTGAAGTGATTCCTTTTGCAGAAACCAAGGGTTATGTGGAGGCAGTGTTCGGGAATTATTGGAATTATTTGCGGCTGTACAATCCAGATATTGCCCAGCTGTTAGCGCAGTATTCTACTGCCGAGTCAGTAGCATCACGCCAGTGAGGATTTCTGACCCTTCCAGCTGAAATTAGAGGCAGAGTAGTAGAAATTTTTGTAACTAGAAGAGCGATCGCTTTGAATTCCTGAAAGCTACACGCACAGCGATCGCTTCTAGTAGAAAGAGAGCATCGCTTACTGGTCTAGAGTATAGGATTATGGCGAGTTTCTTCTTGCTTGTCTGTTGTCTCAACAAAAGTACTTATTAATTATCAATTCTTCAGAATTTTGAGATTTGAATGATCTAATATTGTTCAAAACAACAATTGAAGGCATTAGGTCTATATGCTGAATACATCAAATTTATTAGTGGCTTCTGCTGGAGTAGCACTTATTACTTTGGGAGCAGTTGACAAAGCAGAAGCAATAACAACAATCGACACAACCCCAACCTGGGATGGGTTTAGTATAGGACCTTTTGGCGAATTAGAGAATTCAAGTGGAACGGGTTTGCGTGGTATTAGTTCATTTGGACAAACCTTTACTGTAGGTACAGATAATGTCCTTACAGACTTTAGTCTTTTCTTAATGAATACACCGGGAGTTGAGAATATAGATATTGCCGGTTATGTAAGGGCTTGGAACAGTTCTACTAATTCAGCAACGGGTCCTATTCTTTACCAGAGCCAGCCTGTAACAGTTTCCGAGCCGACTTCTTTTGTTAGTTTTCCTGGGCGAGGATTTCAATTTGGGGAGTTTACTTTTGATACCGGTGGAATTACTTTATCCTCAGGAAGTCAGTATGTAGCGTTTATAAGTATAGTAGGTTTGGCTGAGCGGCCTTATGCTACAACCTCGGCAGGTCAGTTAAATAATGTTTATGAGGCTGGTTATTTTGTTTTTCAGCAATACAACTCTATCAGGAGTCTAAACCAACAAACTATTGAACAAGCAACTAACGTTCCCTGGTTTAGACACTCTAATCCTGTGTTTGGTACAGATGATGCGGCTTTTCGAGCTTCTTTTGTCTCTCAAAATGTAAGTGTTCCTGAAGGAAATTCAATAGGGGGACTATTAGTATTCACTCTTTTAGGGGCTGTTGCTGAATTGAAAAAAAGAATACAAAAAGTCTAAATCTTCTAGCTCAATCTAGGTGACAGGCTATTGTGAGAATGTTGCTGCTCTAGTCGCTTCAATGGGTTCTTTTAATTTCTCATTTTCTGCTCAAGTGCGAAAAGCTTTCTTGAGCTACCGAGTAGGCTTTGCCTGTATCCTCTTAGGAGGTGGCTTGCTCTTGACAGTTGGAATTTCCCTGTCTCAGGGTGCCGTTGCCCTAAGTTTTGCTCAGTTGTGGCAGGCGTTGCTTCATCAAGGCGATCCAATTAACCAAACCATTCTCTGGGATCTGCGGTTGCCTCGAACGATGGCGGCGTTAATTGTTGGGGCAGCTTTAGGGATGTCGGGTGCATTGCTACAGGGAATGTTGCGAAATGGATTGGCAGATCCGTTTTTATTGGGGATTTCTGCGGGTGCGGGTTTGGTGGCTGTGGGATTGGTGACTTTGGGGTTGTTTCAAGCTTGGTTGCCATTGGCGGCTTGGGTGGGTGCCATCCTGACAACAGTGTTTGTATATTTCCTTGCCCGCACGAGTAATGGTGTTTCGGTGGAACGGTTGATTTTAGGGGGAGTTGCCGTTAGTTCGCTATTTGGAGCAATCCAGTCAACAATGCTACTCCTAGCGGATGATGGTCGGGTTCAATCTGCCCTGAATTGGCTAATTGGCAGTCTCAATGGGCGCGGATGGTCAGAAGTGACGGTGGCTGGTCCTTATGTATTGGTGGCATTGTTAGGCGGCTGTCTCTTGGCTCGGTCAGTTAATATCTTGAATTTGGGGGATGACCTGGCGGTAGGATTGGGGTTTTCCTTAATGCGATCGCGCCTTTTAATTGGAGGAGTTGCTAGCCTACTTGCCGCTGGTGCTGTCAGTGTCGGCGGATTAATTGGATTTGTGGGTTTAGTGGTGCCTCATGCTGTGCGGCTGTTGGTGGGGACAGACTATCGCTGGGTGCTGCCTCTTTCAGCCGTCGGCGGTGCCTTTGTCTTGACGTTCGCTGATATGCTGTCTCGCTTGGGGGCGGTAGAGTTACCGGTGGGGGCTGTCACTGCACTGTTGGGTTCGCCTTTGTTTGTCTGGTTACTCTCTCGTCGTTCTGCTGCCTCCAGAAGTTGATAAAATGCCCATGTGTCCAACCGTTGGACACTTGCAATAAGTAGGAGTTATTGAAAATGGGGCAGAGAAGATTGCCAAGATATTGAGCTTGGTCAATGAGAGCTTTTTAGATGGGGAAGCGCTGAAATCGCAGCAAAGCAAATGTTAGAGATTTCAGCCGAAATTCCCCACCAGCTCTTTTGATGGAACTTTAGAGGAGCTTCTGATGAGCAGAGTAGGGAGTTTTTGGAGCATTCCCCTGGTGGATGACGAGATGTTTCTTGGTACGTGTCCAAGAGTTAAGTACTCAAAAAGGATTGCGGATCTAAAATTGACGCTCTCCTACACCGATCAGAGTGAGTATAATCAATGAAAAACCTTCTTAAGAATTCTAGTTAAGAAAGCATAGCGTGGGGATAACGGATGCCAGTATCCTTAGGCGAGTATTGTTAAATCTGTTTCAGACAGGTAATTTTTTCTAAGACTTTATGGCATTTTATAACGAATCCAATCAATCCAGTTTTGTAATTTCCTTTACTAATGCGCCTAGATATGACTTTGGCAACTTTGCCGTAGGCTATAAATTTGCAGCAAATTTAATAGCTGAAAAGTTGATGGAAAGTGAGGTCGGATTTCCTGATTACCAAGCATATCCTGTTGTTTTCCTCTATCGCCATGCATTTGAACTACATTTGAAAAATATCCTCTACAAAGGAGCAAAATTTCTATTTTTTCAACGTGTAGAATGCATTGATCACAAGTTGCATAACAACCATAATCTAATTCAGTTGTCAAAAAAAGCCGGCGAGGTTTTAATTACCGCATTTCCAGAAGATAAAGTTTTCTTACAAGAGATATCCGAAAAAATTAAGCGAACTGCAATAGAATTTCATGAAATTGATAAGAATTCCTATGCCTACCGATATCCTATAGATAGAGATGGCAACCCTTCAACTTCAAGATCTCAATTTGTAAGTTTGGAATCGCTTGCTAGTCACATGGACAATCTTTTTCATGATTTAGAGAATGTTGATACTGCCTTGGATGGTGAAACTTTTCGAGCTGAAGAAGCTTATGATATTGCTGAACAGCTTTTTGGTGAATTCTTAGAAGATTCAGGATCAGTTTGAGCCTACCGTCAGTTTTAGAAAGTTTGTAGTATCAGGTTTGAGACTTCTAGGCTAGAGCGATCACAAAAGAGCTACGAAGCCCTGTTACAGCCGGATGGAACGACCGGAACTAATCACAGCGATTAGCAAGCATCCAGCCAGTCAAGCGCTAGTTGCCTAACCTCCAATTCTCTCCGGAGTGACCAGAGGGAAGCCTGATCGCCTTCCTACCCTCCTATCGAGCAAAACATTTAACTCGAAGTGATCGCTAATCCACTTCCGCGAGAATGAGCCGTGATAGTTTTATTCGATTGGTTTAAACAACCTTTTTGCATTTTTACCGCAACTGTTAACGAAGGTGCTGTCGAATCCAGCTCCTACAACACCACCTATCAGAGGAACGAGCTTCATGAGATTGACAACTCCTTTCTCTCCAGCTTTAGTTATCAATCTGAATCCCACTTTTTTGTTGATTTCTATTAAAACTTTCCCTGGAATTTGTTGGATGAAATTTTGTGTAACTTTATTGCCAATCGCAACACCAGCAGATCTTAAGACTTCTATTGCACCTTCGCCAACCAATGATAGAAGAACAAAAGTACGAACCTGATCGGAATTTTCATCGTAGCCCCTTAAGATGGCTATGGCAGCAGCCGTATTAGCACCTAAAGCATAGGATGATGCCAAGCTTGCTGGAATGGCTATAGGCAAAGTTGCGATGCCGCCTAATCCGGTTACAAACCCCGTTCCGGTTGCATAGGCAGTTCTCCAGGCGATTACAGAATCTATTGCTTCCTCTGTTGTTTTACACGTTTTTCTATGATGTTCGGCTACGTTTTGTGCGGAAGGAAGAAAGCCAAAACCTTTAATTCCTACATCAATTATCCAATCAATAGTTTTACTTATGGGGTCATTAGACATAACAAAGTCTCTGAATAATGTAATACTATAAAAGCAATTTACTTACTCTTTATCGTCCTCTTTCGTTGGACGAGATATTTCCCAGATCGAACTGCAATAGACGACAGTAAAACACTAGGCGAGTTCTCTTTGGGGTTAGACTCAATGGCTTGCTTCTTGTTTGGAAACAAACTAATTATAAGGGCTGAAATACCTAACAAAATTGCAATACCACCTCCAATTTTTCCCCATGTAATCATAAGGAATAGTTCAATAATTAACATGATAAGACCAGTTGTTCCACGACCTGTGTAGCCGTCGTCAAACCCATCCATTGTGTGAGGATATTGAATTTCTAAAATGCCAATTCCAATGACAAGTAATGAAGGTAAGACGACCCATTTGATTTTTTTCATAATTACGAATGTCGAACGGTGGTGTGTATGATTGCGTTTATTTCAACTGAACGAACACACATTCATCCAGTATGGCTTTACTCAGAGGAGAATAAGTAAAAACACTGTGAAGAAGCCGCCAAAAGCCTAAAGTTTTCGTGATTGCAGATGTGAGGCTACCAGGTCTGGTAGGTTTCCACGGGTCGGTTGGGTCGTGGGTCGGAGGGCAGAGGAAACGCGATCGCCAGTCCCGGTCAGTAGGCAGAGGGGCAGAGGTACACACGGCAACAGTAATCAAGGTCAGATGGCAACTGCTTTTTGTTGCGGCAACTGATTAAGGCAGAGGGAAAGCGATCGCCCTTTCGGTTGCCCGTTCTGGTAGCCCGTTCTGATGTCTAACGGTTAGACACGGGAAGGGAGGAGGGGAGAGCGGATGGGGAAAGCGATCGCTTCTTAGTCCCATTCAGATCTAAGCTTAGTTTGACACCTGGACTCATCTCTTACTGTTAAGCTAAATTACTTATTGACAAATGTACCTCTATCTTAATTCCCTGAATGCTCCCCACTAGCTCATGCCCTTAGAAGCTCAAAACCTTGTCGGTGGTTACACTACAACGCCCATTATCCACGGAATTGACTTAGCCCTCCAGCAAGGCGAGTGGCTTAGCCTCGTGGGTGCGAATGGTTCGGGCAAGTCCACTTTGCTCAAACTCCTCAGCCGCATCCTGCAACCCCAAAAGGGTACAGTCATCCTGGATGGGAAAGCAATTCACAGCCAACCAGCACAGGTGGTGGCTCAAAAACTGGCTATCTTGCCACAACAGCAAACTATTCCGGCGGGGTTAACAGTGCGGCAACTAGTAAGCTTGGGGCGAACACCTCATCAGCCTTGGTGGCAGTGGGAATTAGATGGAGAGGATCGGCAAAAAGTTGATCAGGCGATTGTTGAGACGGGTATTGAACAGTTTAGCGATCGCTTAGTAGAAAATCTCTCCGGCGGCGAACGGCAACGGGCATTCCTGGCACTAGCACTGGCACAAGCCCCACAAGTGCTGCTATTAGATGAACCGACAACCTATCTCGATATTCACTATCAGCTGCAACTTCTAGAACTGCTCAAACAACTCAATCAGCAGCAAAAGCTGTCCATTGTAACTGTACTGCATGAGGTAAATTTAGCAGCACGGTATAGCGATCGCATTGCAATGCTCAAGCAAGGCAGTCTTTGGGACATCGGCACACCCGCAGAGGTCCTCACCCCCGAAAATCTCGCCGAAGTCTTTGGCGTCGAAGTCATCATCCTCCAAACGCCAGTTGGTCTCCAGATTTGTCCAATTGCTCCGTTTTTGGTTGAAGGTTGAACCCACCTTCGCCACCCTCGACTGGCACAATCAGTTTTTTCGGGATTAGGGACTAATACCATTTCACTTTAAGTGTGATACACAGGATTGGCTGGCAACGGGTAATGGGTGATAGGTAATGGGTAATTGGGCTAGGGTCTCCCATTACCCATTACCTATTACCGTCTCACAGCGTGTAGCTAGCATAAGAGTGAAATGGTATAAGAACTAGTACTTTAGAATACTTAAACTACTTAGAAGCCTCTTCCCTGTCCCTAGTCGCCAGTCACCAATCCCCCATCTTCTTAGCAGCTTTCTGCGTAAGTCTTAAGATAACGGTTTAAATCAGGAGATTGTTTATGTTTCGTCGTTGGACAATAGCCGTCGCCACAATCTTATTAAGTTTAGTTTTATTGGCTTGCAATGCTGCCACCAACCAGCCAACGGCTAACTCTGACACTGCTAAAAAAGTATCTGAAAGAGTCGTAAGCCTTACCTCCCTGTCCTCTGATATTGTCTACCAGCTGGATAAAACCAAACTCGTTGGCATTCCAGGCAGTAAGTTGTTTGATAACGATGCCCGATTTAAGGACATAACACAGGTTAGTAAGGGTCAAACGCTACCTAACCTGGAAAAAATCGTCGCCCTCAAACCTGACCTCGTCATCGCTAACCAAGAGTTTCACGCTCAAATCCTGCCAAAATTCAAAGAATTGGGCATTGCCACCCTGTCTACCAAAATTGATAAATGGGACGACCTAGGAGACCTCACTAAAACCCTTGCTCAAGCCATTGGTGCTGACCCAGCCCCACTTTTGGCAAGCTATCAAACCTTTTTAGGAAAACCGGCAACTGACTCTCCCTCGACTCTGGTGCTGGCAAGTCGTCAACCCATCCTGGCACCCAATAAAGACAGTTGGGCTGGGGATTTGCTGACTAAATTTGGAGCCAAAAATCTCGTAGCAGACCTACAAGGAAAAAGCCCAGTCGGTGGATATGTTACCCTCTCAGCCGAAAAAATTCTGGAGGCGAATCCAGAAGTTCTCCTGCTTGTGGACACAGGACAGGGGATTGTGAAGCAGTTTAAGTCTGAGCCTTTCTGGGGGAAGCTAAAAGCCACTCAAAGCGATCGCGTCTATACGTTTGACTACTACGGGTTGGTAAATCCGGGCAGTATCGAAAAGATTAAAGAAGCCTGCAACCTTTTGAGTAAGGCACTTTCAGCCAAATGAAAGCTTACATTTAGTTTATCCCTCTCCTTATGTTCCTGAGCGAAGGCAGCACGAATTCCAGAAGAAGCACTAGTAACTAAAGCACTGAACACGTTCACGTAGCTTTCCCCCTAAAGAGTTCAGTGCTGTTGCTGTCCTGGATACAATAGTTAGCGTGCCCTGAACCGACCCAAACTGATGATACCTCCCTCAGAAGTAGAAACTATACCCCAGCAAAGTTCAGACGCCTTGGAAGAAGATATCGACGATTTGCCCGATGATGTTGAGATGTCGCTGTTCGACCACTTAGAAGAATTGCGACAGCGAATTTTCTACGCACTGATTGCGGTAGTCATAGGCATGGCTGGCTGCTTCCTGGCTGTTAAGCCAATTGTGCAGCTGCTGGAAGTCCCAGCTCAAGGTGTCAAGTTTTTGCAACTGGCTCCTGGAGAATACTTTTTTGTCTCCATAAAAGTTGCCGGATACAGTGGCTTACTGGTTGCCAGCCCCTTTATTCTTTACCAAATTATTCAGTTCGTTCTACCAGGACTGACTCGCCGCGAACGACGCTTGGTCGCACCTGTGGTTTTAGGTTCGAGTGTCTTGTTTTTTATTGGCTTGGCATTTGCCTACATTGCTCTGGTTCCCGCTGCCCTAAACTTCTTTATTAGTTATGGGGCAGATGTTGTTGAGCAGTTGTGGTCAATTGACAAGTATTTTGAATTTGTCCTGCTACTGATGTTTAGCACCGGCTTAGCTTTTCAAATTCCAATCATTCAGCTTCTATTGAGCTATTTGGGAATTATTTCTTCCAAGCAAATGCTTTCTGGTTGGCGTGTAGTTATCATAGCCTCAACAGTTTTGGGAGCAGTGCTAACGCCCTCCACTGACCCTCTCACCCAAAG
>DATNQP010000334.1:0-3849 GCA_036703965.1 Leptolyngbyaceae cyanobacterium | reverse complement strand
CTTTTACAACGGCGTTATACTTAAAAACTTCATCAAAAATTTCTTTAAGTGATTTTCTGAACAGACTCCACTTAATCAAATATCCGAGAGGGATTAATCCCCAGCCCAAAAGCAATATACGCTCAGCATACAAAGATATATTTAATAAAAGTGCTGGGCGCGGGTATGTTAACTCTTTATAGGCTTTCAAATCCCTTTTACTTATCCCAGTGAGGTCTTTCAACTCCTCTTGGGTAATATACAAGTTCTCTAAGTCAGGTTGCATAGCTGTGTATTCCTTAGATACTCAGTTGGCTGCCTATGTCATGATGAAGCGGAGCAACTACACAACGCCTACGCATGACAAGAGGGGTTGCTAGCCCTCACCCTGGAGTAACGCAGCAGGGACAGCCCATCCTATCCAGTTTAATAGACTAACTTGAGCGCCTCACCTCCTGCTACCTCCATTGTGCCTGACATCAGGAAGCGATCGCGTCCCCAACTCTGGGGTTCAGAAGTGCGATCAGCTTTGCTGGTGCCGAAGGCAATCGCGCTTCACAAACTTATTCTCAAGTTTGTATTGTCCAGTCTTCATGCCTAATGATAGGAAGGGAGGCCGTCTTGTCTTGCCATTCCCTTCAAAATTTTCCTATATACCTTTCTATATACCTAACAATTAAGATTGCAGGGTTTGGCTACTTCAGCTAAAAAAATAAAAAATAGAGCCTATTGCTGCGCCAACTGCACCACCAATTGCTGCGCCGATTGGTCCGCCTAAGCCTCCTCCAACTGCTGCACCTGCTACTGCTAGCGTTGGAACAAGCTCTATAAGTTTTTTTCTAATTTCCCTCTTTTGTTCCTCATCAAATTCAAAAGGATTAAATCCACTCTCTGTATCTTCATTATTGTTTTCTACATTGGTATCATGCTGTGAATCTGAAGCACCATAAAATCTCCAGTTTGGTTTCCCTGTAACTCCAGAAATTTTTGATGCGTTTATTCGGTGAGCAGTTGCCATGATAAATGGCATAGAACCTCGCTCAGACATTCTTACAAAGACTTTGGTATAGAGGTTCCCTAGCCATTGTTTACCATCTGGAGTAGTCTTACTTTTATTATCTATTGCAACCGATGGAATATTAGTTGCTATTTCCTTACCCGTGTGCTTTGCTATTTCGTCTTGAACACGCTTTGTTCTCTCTTGTAAATCTACTAAATAATCATCAGCTTTGTTAGCGCGGGTGAAGATAATAACGGCGTGTTCCCAGGCTTGGGGACTAAATGCTTCAGAAATAATTTTTATTCCTCGCATCTCGTCGGGAGTAACTCTTGGGTCATCAAGACGGGTTACAAACCATATAGAATCGATGTGCGTTGCCTTTGAGCGTATAAGTTCTATATACTTCTGATCATTTCCCTTTTCTGGAATATCATCGCAAAGACCTGGAGTATCGATAATTGTAAACTCAACACCATTAATTTCAGAGTCATAAGATTCAACTCCCATTGTGGTGGGATCATAATTACCTACTTGGGCAATTTGTTTACCCATTAATGAATTTACAGTGCTAGATTTACCAACTCCTGTACGACCAATTAGGAGGAATACAAACCTTTTATCACGAGAGAGTTGTAACGTTTCAATTAAGGTGCTTAACAACTCTCCAAAAGATGCAGTTAACAACTCTTTTCCAGATTCAAGCCTCTTTTTCAAATCCTCAACGATTTTGTTGGCTTGTTCTCTACTCATGGCTTTATCCTTTCAATATGACAATAAGCATTTATAGTCAGCCTCCCCAGTTTTAACCCAGGCAGGGGTATACTAGGCACCTTACTGCATCAATTCCAGCGGCAGCTTAATGCTAACTCGCTCGCTCTTTTCGTTAACGCTTCAGCCGTCTATCCATTAAACACCATCAACTCCCTAAGCACTGGCAGTAGTTCTCGCCGCTTCCAAGCAAACGTATCCCACTTGCAGCTACTCCACAGCATTATAGGTTTCAGCATCGCAGAAGCACCGCTCGTCGCTCCAATCCGTGCATCCTCATTCGGAGTTGCTTATGTCCTTAGCAGAGAATATTAATACTCATCTATCTTCCTACTGTCGAATTGCATTGAGAAAGTCAGTCATCGCTTCAAGCTGTGAGGGCATCAGCACGCAGCGTACCAGCAAGTCTAAATCTAAATCTGGCAGAAACTCACTCTGGGAAATAGGTTCATAGTCTTCTCCACGAAAACGGTAGAGAGAAAGCTTGTTATTTTCCCAACACCAAACTTCAGCAATCTTAAATCGCTTGTATCGTTCTAGTTTTTTAGTATCGCCACTTGTAAAAGCTACTTCAATGGCAAGATCGGGATGATCTTTTCTTTCTCCTATGTAATAGGACTGATCTGGTTCAAATGAAGTCCCTTTAACTTCTGACTCGCGAGTTGCACTGCCTACAGGAATAAACTCAATTCGCCTTTCTAAAAAGTAGAGTCCTAGCAACAAACCAATAATAGTTTTGATAATTTCATGGTCTTCGCCAATAGTCATCAGCTCCACACATCCATCAAGATAAGATACTCGCACACCTGGCACGTCTGCCATCAAGGATTGAATCGCCTTGAATTGCTGCCAACTTTGACGACCGGGTAAGACAAATCGTTGTTCTTTAACTGAGATAATTTCTTCTATAGATTGTGTCGTCATAGGTGTAGCGCTCCTACTTTCTGATGACTAGCCCCCACCCAGCCGAAACTATGGCAGGGGCATCACCTCCAGCTTAATGTACTAACTCGATCGCTCTTTTTGCCAGTGCTTCAGGTGACAATCCATTAAACTCCATAATCTGACCAGGAGTAGCCGTAGTTTCACCTCGCTTCCAAGCAAAGACATCGCGTTTTGCAGTACTCCGCAGCATCAAGGGTTCGAGCATCCCAGCAGCACCGCCAGTCACGCCAATTAAAGCGTCACCACCAAACATCTTTTCAAACCCAGCATCATCCAAGAAATCACCATCCGGTTCAGAAGCCGCTTCCCACAAGACATCAGAGGGACGGTAGAGGCGACGGGGATTGATTACCGACACAACCCGGACGCCCATGCCTTGAGAGGCTAGCTGTTTAGCGCCTTCAAACACGGGGAGGAGACTCATATCTCCCACCACGGCAAAGACAACTGTCTTCTCACCTGCTGACTCCTGTAAGACAATACCGCCATCCTGAAGTCCCTGACGGGCTTGCTCAAATGTCGTGTAGATGGGTAATGGAGATTTACTGGCAGTGATGATGATGCCTTTGTTCTTCGTACCTAGTGCCCACTCATACGCCACCTGGATGCTATTGGCATCGGGGGGAAAGATGGGGAAGATGTTGCCATTACGCATCATCGCCGCAAGATAGGCTTCGATTTCGGGGCGTTGATGTGTCCAACCGTTACGTCCCTGTTCCAAAGCACCTGCAGTAAACAGACAAATGTTAGAAGGCGTCGGGCGTCGCAGTTCTGCCATTGCCTGGGTAACAGTTTGCCAAATGGGTAAACCATTAATTGCAAACGCTTCGTAGGAACACCAGAGACTGCGCCCCCCCATCAGGGCCATGCCAGATGCTAAACCAGCACAGGCATCTTCACTCAAAGGTTCATACACTCGCCCAGCAGGACTTTGGAAGTAGCGATCATCTGGGGTAGGGTGGAGAATTTGCAGTGCCTTATTGATGTTGGCAATACCAGAGGCTTCATTACCGTCAGCGTTGGTGACGATAAACGATGTGTCGTGCAGTCCTACCGCCCCAACAACAGCACCCATTGCCGTAGTTGCCACTTTTTTCTCACCACCGACTGTGAATTCTTCCAGAGGTAGTTTGCCCAGTTCTGGAAGCGATCGCACT
>DATNQP010000333.1:0-13716 GCA_036703965.1 Leptolyngbyaceae cyanobacterium | reverse complement strand
TTTTTCAAGATTTACAGGTCATTCCCAAGAAACATCGTGCCATATCAGAAAAACAAGTGGTTTTCTGGCTGTATGTTGATTTCCATTGGTACTGCTTGTGGGTCAGCACTCAGTGCAAACAGAATGGCATTTGCGGCGGTTTCTGGGGTTAGCATTTTTGAGCGGTCTACCTTCAAACTCACGTTGTCCCAGAAGGGAGAATCAACACCGCCAAAGTAGAATAGGGTGAACTTAATACCAAAGCGCTTTAGTTCATCCGCCATACACTTGCTGAAACCAACGACACCGAACTTAGAAGCACAGTAAGCCGATGCCATTGCCATCGAGTGCTTACCCAAAATTCCGACAATGTTACAGATGTGACCGGACTTTTTATCCTTCATCACCTCAGCTGCGGCTTGGCAGGTGTAAAAGCTGCCTTTCAGGTTCAGGTCAAGCATGGTATCCAAATCAGCCGGTTCAACTTTGTTGTACTGCTTCATGACCCCAGCACCAGCCGCATTCACCAGAACATCAATTTGACCAAACTGGGCGACAGCCTTGGACATGAGTGTCTCGACCTGAGAAGGGTCAGTGATGTCTGTGGGTACGGTCAAAATCTGGTCTTGATTCGTTATCGGCAGTTCAGATACCAGCGTCGCCAAGTGAGTGTTATCTCTTGCCGCTAACACCAGACGTGTTCCCTCTGGTGCCAGTTTACGCGTTAAAGCGGAACCAATTCCGCCAGTAGCACCAACAACAACAACAACTTTGTCCCGCATTTTTATTTACATTTCTTTAAACCTTTACTCATGATACAGATTTAGCGAGTGAGCAGTAGCAACTGTTAAGCTGCAAACTACTTCACCGCTCAGCCTCCAAAACAAAAGGCTTAGGCATTAATGCCTAAGCCTTTCTAGCTTAAATTTAGTAACTGAGGCTAATTGAGCTTACAAATTACATAGCTCTTTTGTCTCAGCCAGTATGGATGGGGTAAAAGGTTTCCCTCAGAGCTTAGTAGCGGCGAGAGAAGCTGTTGTTTCCACGACCACCACCACCACCAGACGAACCTCTATCTTCGCGAGGCTTTGCCTTGTTAACTTTCAGGTCACGACCCATCCATTCAGCACCATCAAGTGCCTCAATAGCAGCCGTTTCTTCAGCTTCTGTACCCATTTCCACAAAACCAAAGCCGCGCAGGCGACCTGTTTCACGGTCAGTGGGTAGCTGAACCCGCTTTACAGAACCATATTCTGCAAAAACCTCATTGAGGTTTTCTTGTGTGACTTCGTAGGATAAGTTGCCTACATAAATTGACATAAATTGTCTCCCAAATCATAGGTGTGTAGAGATTTAGATTTCGGAGAGAAGCCTGCCAAGACCAAAAGGAAAAAGCCTATCAATGCTAAAAACAAACGCTGCAACCGAATTTATTCTCACTCGACTACGATAGCACAGCGTTAAACGTTCTGGGGTAGAACTAGAAAAATCTTACTTTTTTTTCAGTATTGGCAGACTGTCTACTACTATTTCAACCATAGCGACCGGCGACATAGTCACGGGTACTGGTTTGAGTAGCATCTGTAAATATTTTAGTAGTAGGGCCAAATTCAACGAGCTGACCAATGCGACTTTCATCAGTACTGAAAAAAGCTGTATAGTCTGATACTCTAGACGCCTGCTGCATATTGTGGGTAACAATAAGAATTGTCAGTTCCTCTCGGAGAGTCTGGAGCAGTTCCTCAATCTTCATTGTGGCGATTGGGTCAAGGGCAGAACAAGGTTCATCCATCAGCAAAACTTTGGGTTTCACAGCTAAGGCACGAGCAATGCAGAGTCGCTGTTGTTGACCGCCGGAAAGGCCATAAGCCGATTGATTCAACTTGTCTTTCACCTCTTCCCAGAGAGCTGCACCACGAAGAGCCGATTCAATGATTTCATCCAATTCTCCCTTAGAACGCCGACTAGCTAACCTGATACCGTAGGCAACGTTATCGTAAATATTCATCGTAAAAGGATTCGGTTTTTGGAAAACCATACCGATTTGGCGTCGCAGCCGATTGGGATTGACGCGACGGTTGTAGATATCTTGACCAAAAAATTCCACCGTGCCTTCCACCCGTACCTTTCCTTCTAGTTCCCCAATCCGGTTGAGGGCTTTGATAAAAGTGGATTTGCCGCAACCAGAGGGGCCAATAATGGCAGTGATTTGTCCGTGGTGAATATCCAGCGATACTCCTTCGAGTGCTTTTTGAGTGCCATAGTAAAAACTTAAGTTTTTGACACACATGGCTGGGGTCAAAGCTTCGCATGACACGGCAGTAGGTGTAAGCGGATTGTGGGTGGTTGAATCAGGATTCACTCTTAAATCTTTGCTCCTAGGTTGCATGATTTAGCGAATTTTTAGGCGTTTGTGAGTGACTTGGCGAGACAAAATACTGCTGACCAAAACTATACCAATCAAAACAATAGAAGCAGTCCAGGCTAATTGATTTTGCTCTTTGAAGGGTGAGCTAGCATAACTAAAAATTAATACAGATAGAGAAGGAGTCGGGCTGAATAATCCCTGAGGCCAAAATTGACTAGACAAGGCAGTAAAAACAAGGGGGGCTGTTTCACCCGCCGCACGCGCAACAGCGAGCAAGATTCCTGTTGTAATACCAGGGAGGGCGGCAGTCACAACAATACGGAAGATGGTTTGAAAACGTCCAACTCCTAGCGCAGCAGAGGCAAGACGATGGGGGGTAGGAACGAGCTTTAAGGCTTCCTCTGTACTTAACGCCACAATGGGTAACATGATGATACCCAGAGCAAATCCACCAGCTAGGGCAGAAAATCCCCCGATTTGAATTGTCAGATTCCAAAGAGGAATGTGGATAGGAATTTTGGTAGTGACAATCACACCATAAGCAAAAACACCCACCACGATAGAGGGAACGCTACTGAGGATAACGGTGATGAAACGGATTGCTCTAGCGATCGCAGAATTTTTGCCGAACTCCGCTAAGAAAATCCCTGTCATCATCCCCAAAGGAACGCTCAACAGACAGGCAAGTCCCACCATCATTAACGTACCCAAGATAGCATTAGCAAAGCCATTGGCTCTGTCTTTCACTCCCACTGGTGCTGGCAGAGAGACTAGCACCTCCCACTTTAACTGCCCAAGCCCCTGACGCAGAATCTCAAACAAAATCGCAAACAGAGGTACCAGTGCCACAGCGGTGAGGGCGAAGGCAACAACTGTCATGCCCCTGCTAAACAACGTTCGACTCATCGACAGGGGTTGATGGAGTTCTCTATCCAGAGATTCTTCTAAAAAGCTAGGGTCAGAGGTCATTGATTGGAGGAATTGGTAATGGGTAATGGGTAATGGGTAATGGGTAATTGGATGAATTTTCCCTTGTCCTCCTTGCCCCCAGTCTCTAATCTATAGCTCCTTTTCTGCTGATTAACTGAACCATCAGCAGGGCGATGATATTAACAACTAAAGTTAAGGCAAATAGAATGAGCGCTAAATACATTAACGCTCCAATTTGGAATTTGTCGGCTTCAGCAAATTGATTAACTAAAAGGGCTGGAATTGTGTAGCCAGGAGCTAATAGCGAGGGACTAATTTGGATTGAGTTACCAATCACCATCGTCACTGCCATCGTTTCCCCTAAAGCACGTCCCAATGCTAAGATAACGGCTCCCAAAATTCCCGAACCCCCAGCTGGCAGCAGGACATTCCAGATTGTTTCCCAGCGTGTAGCGCCTAAAGACATGGAGGCACTACGCAATTCTTTAGGAATTACCAGCAGCACTTCCCGACTAATGGCGGCTACTGTCGGCAAAATCATAATCGATAGTACAACTCCAGCCGAGAGCATTCCAGGACCATTGGGTTCAGTGTTAAATAGAGGAAACCAGCCAAATTGCTTGAAGAGCCATTGCTGGAAGGGCAGCAGGAAGGGAATTAAAACAAAAATTCCCCACAGACCAACAATTACACTAGGAATACTAGCAATTAGCTCCACCAGGAATCCCAAAGGCGATCGCACCCAAGCGGGTAAAAAATCTTCACTGGTAACAAGTGCTACCGCCAACCCTGTGGGAACAGCAATTAAAAGTGCGATCGCTGAACTCACAAGTGTTCCATAGATAAAAGGCAGGGCACCAAACTCCGCATTATCTATACTCCACTTTTGGCTCCACAAAAATTTCAGACCAAATTTCTCAACAGCTGGTTGGGCATCTTTAAAAATCACCCAGCTCATCCAGAACAGCACTCCCACTGTTGCCAAAGCAAAAACCCAAACCAACCCAGTAAATCCGTACTCCAGCCAGATATCCTGTCCGTTGGTGATTTTAAAGTCTGTGCCAATTTCTACTCCTCTAGGTCGCTCGGTCATTCAATTTTGGATTTTGGATTCTGGATTTTGAATTCTAGATTGTCCCCAAAACTGCAAGTTGTAGGACTTAGGCATAAGAGATACCAGTGGTTCAGATACCCGATTTCTTAAAGAAGTCGGGTATCTCGTCTTCAATTTAGGACTACTCTATTTGCTAGCAATTTCGTTATTGACTGCCTGATTTATGCGAGCAATCACAGGCTGAGGAATCCGTGTATAGCCTAGGTCTTTGTTGATTTCTTGACCTTTGCTTAGAATCCACGTAACCATTTTTTTAACGGCATCCGCTTTTTGGGCAGGATACTGCTTGTAGAGCAATAGCCATGTCACCCCTACAATGGGGTACCCATCTTTTGGGTCTTCGGCATTTGCTGTGTTGAAGTCAGAACTGAAACCGATAGTTGTCATTGCCTTATTGGCTTGGTCAAGGGTAGGCGAGATAAACTGATTTTTACTATTCTGAACCTGCGCTGATTGGAGGTTGTTCTGACTGGCGTAAGCTGCCTCTACATAACCGATAGAGTTTTCTGTTTGTTGCACTAGAGCGGCTACACCAGGATTTCCTTTCCCACTGAGGGGGTTTGCACGCCAAGTAGGAGCTGTGCCAGCTGGAATCTTGCGCTTGAAGTCTGTGCTAATGGCATTCAGGTGTCTTGTGAAGATGTTGGTTGTACCACTGCTATCTGAACGTACAACCAGTTTGATGGGTTGGTTAGGGAGATTGACCCCAGGGTTATCTGCGGCAATTTTGCTGTCATTCCAACGGGTGATCTCACCTGAAAATATAGCGGGTAGCACTGAGCGAGACAGCTTAAGATTCGATACGCCCTGAAGTTTGTAAACAACTGACACAGCACCGCCTGCTGTAGGAACCAGAACTAAACCCTTCGCCATCTCGGCACGTTGTGCTGAAGTTGGGAACGCATCACTAGCTCCAAAGTCAACTGTCTCAGCAATGAATTGCCTAATACCGCCGCCACTACCAATTCCTTCGTAGTTGACCTGAATATTTGATTCCTTTTTAAATTCATCAAAATAACGGTCGTATAGAGGCTTGGGAAAAGTTGCTCCAGCACCATTTAGAGTAACTGTCTGAGCAATTGTTTTCAAACCATAACTAAGTGAGATTGCAGCTGTAACTACCGAAACTGTTACAGCACGCCGAAAAGTCGTTGTTAAGACCATAATGTTGCCTCTTCTCAAGCGAAGACAGACCAGTAATTAAGGAATCCTTGATTACACTACAACCGAATCATGAAAAAAAGGTAATGATAAACATAACAGTAGGTTAAATTTGAATTAACCATTAGTTAATAAAAGAAATTAAGTAACAAAACTAACATTTCCTTAAAATTATTATTTTGATTAACTTCAAAAACATTTGTATTTTTAGTAGTATCAGTTGAGTTTAAGTTTCTCTCCCTACCATTGGATAGAGATGAAATATTGTTAGTTTTAGGAATGGGGGATTAGGGAATAGGGACTGGGCAATGATTGCTAGCTTCTAGTCCCCAGTCTGTAGTTTCCATAACGACATGTTGTGTTAATTACGCCTAGCTGCTCAACATCAACGCCTAACAAAGCATTGAAGGGCTAACTTTGGGGCGATCGCATTTAGCAAAGGCTTGAGCGCGATCGCGAGGAATGTGTATCAAGTTCTCGCCTTCACGACTTGAAGGAGCAATCTTGTAAGAGCAAAACCTATGAATCAGTCTTACTTCCTGAAAAACTTGCCTGCTCCCTTACAGTTCTGGGTGCGACCGATGCTACTGATTTCTTTGGGATTGCACGGCATATTAATGGCTACTCCCATGCCGTCTCAACGAAAGCCTGAAGCACCCAAAAAAGAACCAGAGAAGGTAAAAATTACACAGTTACCCACCACATCCAGTTCGCCTGCGCCTAAACCTTCTCCAGTAGTCCCTAAACCAAAGCCTTCTCTTGTATTGCGTCAGCCAAATCCTCCCCAACCTAATCCAATCATTCGCCAACCGACGACGGTCATACCGCCTGTAACTACAACCAAGTCAATTCCCCGACCCACACCGTCGCCAACTCCGGAGCAAGCTAAACCATCGCCAAGTCCAGAGCCAACTAAACCATCGCCAAGTCCAGAGCCATCGACTACCCCAGAGCCAACACCTAATCCTGCTACACAAAATCCCTTTGCAGATTTTCCTATCTATCCCAACACTCAAGGGGGTTCGTTGGGCTTATTATCCGGAGACACCGACAAATCCGCTCGTAACACAACGGATGGACTGGATACAGTGGTTGCCTTCTACAACAAAGAACTACCCGCCAGGAAATTCAATCCTAAGCCTCTCCCGACGGATGACCCAAACCTTAAAATTTATGAGGTGTCTAAAGACGGTGGTGAGTTTCAATTCCTGCATTTGATTTCCAAAGACGGGAAAACAGTAATTGTTCTTGCATCCCAACAAATAACAGATATGAAGATTTTAAAGGACGCCCAAACACGAAGTCCTGAGGAAATAACGTTTTATGATAACGTCCTTAAGCCACTTGAAAATGATGAAAACTTAATCTTAAACTCAGTTGAGCCTGGTGATATTGCGAAGATACCGGAAGCCAATAAATTTGCTGACCCAAACAAGTTTGAGTTCCGAACTAAAACAGGAAAACTTGCTCCAAAGTCGCCTCAAGAGCTTTTTTCAATCTATGAAGCCCAACTGAGCCAGAATGGGTTTACACAAATTTCTCCAGAGGCTTCCTATGGAGGTGGATTGACTTACAAAGTAACACAAGGAAATTTCAAAATTTATATATACTTCGTTGTAAATACAGACAATAATACTGTTGTTATTTTGTCTAAGGATTCTCCATTTTAGTTAGGATAATTTTCATTAATTTTCGCTCACCAGAGAAATGCGATCTCGTCACATGGGCGGTGCCAGAGGTAATCGCGAAGCATCCCGTTAGGGTTATTGACTCCTCAAGCTGGTATTTTTCCTAACATCTGTGCATCTAATTTGCCGGTTTGTACGTCTCGATCTGGGTAAGAGGTAAAAGTATAGAAGTCTCTAACCCACATACCTCTTTATTTCTGATGCTTATTTCCGAGACTAGCTAAGATCAAATTCAGCTGAGTCTAGTCCAGCCAGAGCACCCAAGTACGTCCATGAAGCCGCTTGACTTCCTGAAAAACTTACCGGCTCCCGCACAGATGTTATTCCGACCCATGCTGATGATTTCCTTATTGCTGCATGGTGTACTACTAATGCTGCCGATACCGTCTGAGCAAGAAAAGCCTAAGCTTCCTAGAAAAGAGGCACGAGTCAAGATCACGCAGTTACCAACTCCTGTGCCTTCTCCAAAGTCCTCTCCTCAATTCTCATCGAAACCGAATCCTCAACCTAGTTCTCAGCTAAGCCAGTCAACTCGTCTCTATCAGCCAACTCGTCCAGAATTTTCATCCGAACTGAATCCTCAACGTCGCTTTCTGCCAAGGCAATCAACTCGTCTCTATCAGCCAACTCGTCCAGAAAGGATGACTACTCGCCAAGAGTCGGCTGCATTCCCCCTGACTCTGGGAGAGTCAAGCTCTCAATCACAACAACAATCCAAATCCCAAAAACAGGAGCCGCAACAGCAGTCAACTCAACAGCCAACACCATCCCCGCCTACGCAACAGCCAACCCCATCCCCGCCTACGCAACAGCCAACAATAAATAATGGACCACCAGGGGACAGTCTTAGTCAAATGTTGAAGAAAGAGGAAAATCCACTATCCTTTAAGGCTGCCCTTGATCAAGTTGAATTTGATAATGAAGGTAAATTAAAACAATTTAAAATCGCTCAAGACATTAATAAACTTACCGAAGCCGATAAATTCAAAGATACAAATGGTAACCCAGATAGCCGGTTCAAATTTTCCGATAAAGCCGTATTATCATTAACTACTCAGGAGATTTTTTCCGCCTTAGAAACACAATTGAGCCGCCTGGAGTTTCGCATTAATAAAATAGGCATCTATGGCGGTGCACCTCTTTATGAAGTAACGAAGGCGGATTTTAAACGTTATCTAATCCTTGCACCTGGGACAGATGAGCAGGGTAGCATAACGACCATTGTCGTGTCGCAGGATGATCCTCGCTAGTGCAGAATAAATTCTGACTTATCATCCGCCCTCAATTGCCAGAGAAACGCGATCGCCTCCAATATCCCGCATTTTCCCTAGAAGCTGAACAACCTGTTCGTAGGGCAGTTTCCGGTCTGCATTTAAAACTACTGCTCCTTGTGGGTGTTGCTGCAAATAAGCTTTCATCGGTTCAGCTAATTGAGCTTCACTAATTGGTTGTTTCCCCAGAAAGAGTTGTTTTTGCTGGTTGAGAGTCACAACCAAGGGATCGGGAGTTTTCTGTTCGCTGAGTCCATTGCCTGCACTGGGAAGGGTCACATTTATTGCATTCTGCCGATTCGTTAACGTCATAGAGACAACGATGAAGAATATCAAGATGGTCATAATGACATCCATCATTGGTACCAGGTTAAGTTCTGGCATTTGTGAGATTTTCTGCTGAGATTTGAATCGCATGGCCGATTTGGATTCTAGATTAACTCTGAATACCTAATACTCCGCCGACTGCTGCTCGCGGGGTAATGAAGTTGGGTTAGAAACAGATGGTTCGTACCAAACTTGCCTGTAAATTAATTCTAGTTCACTACCGACTTCGGCAAAATAGTCTACTTGCTTGGACTGTAAGGTTACAAATATCCGGAAAAATGCTAGAGCGATAATTGCCACAACCATACCAGAGGCGGTAGTAATTAGAGCCTCACCAATACCTGCCGCGGCCTTTGTTGCACTGTCACTTGCACCACCCCCACCAATGTTGAGGTTATTGAAAGTGATGATCAGACCTGTTACTGTACCCAACAAACCGAGCAAGGGAGCAATCCCAACAACACTTTCTAGCAGTTTGTCACCCTTTCGCATTTTTGCAAATTCTTTATCCCCAGCTGCTTCTAAGGCTAGACGAAAGGTTTCGGGGGTAGGTTTCTTTAGCTTCAATGGTGCTAGCAGAAACCGACCAATGGGCAACGACTGAGCTTGATATGCGATCGCCGCCGCTTTGTCCAAGTCAACACGAGCAGCTTCCAGCACATCATGGACAATTCTATCTTCTTGACTCAAAAACTGAACCCAGAACCTGCCCTGCTCCAAAGCACAAGCAATGGTGGCAATAGACAGCCCTATGATTGGTACCATTACTGGGCCACCCTTAGCAAGCAAATTGAAGATCGTGGACATATTGTTGATGGGGAAATGGCTAACTAGGCAGAATTAAGCTTTTTCCCTTTAGCATATCGGACATGCCTACCGCAACTAGTTAAGTGAAAGTTAAGGAAGAAGCAAAGTTGAGGTTAAAAAAGTGCGATCGCCTTCTGCTTACTGATACACTACGCCTTTGCATAGCATGCACAAAACGCATACGGTACTGCCCGGAGAGCGAAGGGCTAACGCTTCGGAATTAGGGAGTTAGGTCGAGGCGATCGCTATTCGATAGTCATGTCCCTCAAAGATCAATTTGAATACAGTAGGGCGTGAGCGTAAGAATTTTATTAAACTAGAATCCGGTTGAAATTGTTTAACAATTGAATCAGCTGTTTTCTTGTATTGAGATTGAAACTCTGTCTTGAACTTGGTCACCGAGATATAATCTAGCCCAGCCTCAACTGTTCTTGTTTTAATCATTTCCAGAAGTACCTTCTCTAATGCCTCTATTGAATTAATAGTCTTTGCATCTAACTCTGATGTTTTTTCTGCAAAAGCATTCAATTCAACATCCTCCTGTACCGTGATAGTCGGTGTAGACTCATCTGCTAAGACTGGGGGAATTAAATCTTGTTCCTCCTCAATCATCAGTGAGGCACTCGATCGAGTCGCGTTGACAGTGAGATTGCGTCGCTCCTGAAAAAGATTGGCAACGGTAGAAAACAGAGCTATCCGCTCATTGATTGATTTGTGTTCTGCCTTTAGTAGCTCATCAAATTTATCAACAAATTCTTCAAACGAAGGTATTTCCATTGCCATAGTTAGGGAATATTGACGGCTCTCGCCAGTATTGCGGTTTTCAACGCTCAAGGTATTGTCTTGTCTACGCACTCGATAGACTGTCATGCCTTGGCTTTGTAAGGAATTACAAAGATTGGTTAATAACCAATCTGAAGAGCAGACCAAAACTTCTTTAGCATCCGGGTAATTGCGACTAATCGAGGCTCCCATTGCAATCATTTGAGCGTCAGCACTATTTTGACCTCCTGGAACGTGGATTAGCTGATAACCTCGCTCAAAAAGTTCTGCATCTTGTTTACCCATGACATGATTTCTCCAATTAGCAAAAGCTATCTTGACTTGGAGAGAATAATTACAAAAACTTGCTAAAAATTTTTCTGCATTAATATCGAGTTTTAAGTTCTCTGCATCTAGCAATAAAATTGCTATCCCTGGCTTGAATTGAGAGGAGATTGCTGTTTTATCCGGTTGCAGCAATGACGCTTCTGGAACCTTTAGATTTGACAGTATGCTTTCAGCGTCTCCATCGCTAGCAACCGCTACGACTTCACCTGCAACGTTGGAGAGCTGTGGCGAAAACAAATGCTCAAGGAATTGCCTACCACAAGCTTTGCACAAGTATCGCTGCTTGCCATTTGAGCGACCATTTTTACGGGCTTGAGTTGATTCACATCTAGGACATTTCATTGGTGTAATGTTCCTAACTGATTGTAATAACAGCGGAATTATTGGCTGGTATTACACTGGCGTTATTTGGCATCACTGCCTCCAGACCTAAAACCTAAAACCACCCTCACCGCTCAGTGTCAAACATTTAACCCAATGGTATGGCTGTTACCCATCATAATAAGAGAATATAATTTACATTTCTTAACTCATAGTCATGGCGAGAGATTTGCGGGGATTCATCAAGCTACTGGAAGAACGAGGGCAGTTGCGGCGGATTGATGCCCTAGTTGACCCAGATTTGGAAATTGCCGAGATTTCCAACCGGATGTTACAACGAGGCGGCCCTGGATTGTTATTTGAAAATGTCAAAGGGGCTTCCTTCCCAGTGGCAGTGAACCTGATGGGTACAGAGGAACGGGTTTGCTGGGCAATGAACATGGAGCATCCAGAGGAGTTGGAGACTCTAGGGAAGAAGCTGGGAATGTTGCAACAGCCGAAGCCGCCGAAGAAGATTTCCCAGGCAGTGGAGTTCGGTAAGATTTTGTTTGATGTACTAAAGGCGAAGCCAGGGCGGGATTTTTTCCCAGCTTGCCAGCAGGTGGTGATTGAAGGAGATGCCCTGGATTTAACTAAGCTGCCGCTGATTCGCCCTTATCCGGGTGATGCTGGAAAGATTATCACACTAGGGTTGGTTATTACAAAAGATTGTGAGACAGGTACTGCCAATGTAGGTGTCTACCGGCTACAACTGCAATCGCGCAATACGATGACAGTACATTGGTTATCGGTGCGCGGTGGTGCAAGGCATCTACGCAAGGCAGCGGAACGGGGAAAGAAGTTAGAGATTGCGATCGCACTTGGTGTTGATCCGCTGATTATCATGGCAGCCGCTACACCGATACCTGTAGACCTCTCAGAATGGCTATTTGCTGGACTTTATGGCGGTTCTGGGGTGCAGCTTGCCAAGTGCAAGACGGTGGATTTAGAAGTGCCAGCAGATTCAGAATTTGTTCTCGAAGGCACAATTACACCAGGGGAAGTACTGCCAGATGGCCCATTTGGCGACCATATGGGTTATTACGGAGGGGTAGAAGATTCGCCGGTGATTCACTTCCATTGCATGACACACCGGAACGATCCAATTTACCTCACGACGTTTAGTGGACGCCCACCCAAGGAAGAGGCAATGATGGCGATCGCACTGAACCGCATTTACACCCCGATTCTGCGGCAACAAGTCTCAGAAATCGTTGACTTCTTCCTACCGATGGAAGCCCTCAGCTACAAAGCGGCGATTATTTCCATTGACAAAGCTTATCCCGGTCAAGCGCGACGTGCCGCCCTCGCCTTCTGGAGTGCGTTGCCTCAATTTACTTACACCAAGTTTGTGATTGTTGTAGATAAAGACATTAATATCCGCGATCCGCGTCAAGTGGTATGGGCAATTAGTTCCAAAGTTGACCCCGTTCGGGATGTATTTATTCTGCCGAATACGCCCTTTGATAGTTTAGACTTTGCCAGCGAAAAAATTGGTTTAGGGGGTCGTATGGGAATTGATGCAACAACCAAGATTCCCCCGGAAACTGAGCATGAGTGGGGCGCACCGTTGGAATCTGATCCAGATGTGGCGGCGATGGTGGAACGGCGTTGGGCGGAGTATGGGTTAGCAGGTTTGCAGTTAGGGGAAGTTGACCCTAATTTGTTCGGTTACGATATGCGTTGACCTTGATTGGCTGTGTACTCTGTTCTTTGGCATTGTTTATTGCCGGAACTTCTTGAGTTTTACCTCTTACCTTATCTCTTTTTAGAGTGCTGTCGGATATCCTTCTGGGCGTGATATCTCTCAATCAAAATGGCTAAATAGGTTGATGCTGCTCAAAACATCTAAGAAACAACATTAATTTACTGCTAGTGGGAGTTAATCTGAATTTATTTTGTTACTCTATGTGCTAGAAGAAACATGCCTAAATCAACACTGAGAAATGACACTGATTGGAAAAAACAGCATTGGTTTCGAGTTGCTTTCCAATTGCAAGGTTCAGTCATTCCTGCCATTCTTCCTAGAGTGATTTTTTGTGGTGCATTTGGTTTATTGATTTCGATATTCCATCAGTTTGGGTTTTCTGTATCCTTGCCCACGCTCAGTGGTGTCGTTCCCAGTATTGTCTTAGGTCTATTATTAGTTTTTCGGACAAATACAGCTTACGAACGGTTCTGGGAAGGACGTAAACTGTGGGGGACTTTAGTCAATACTGTAAGGAACTTTGCTCGTCAGAGCTGGGTATCCATTGAAGAACATGAACCAGAAGATAGAAAAGCCAAAGAAGAAATACTGCTGTTATTAGTTGCTTTTTCGGTAGCGACTAAGTTGTATCTAAGAACAGAGCCAGTAAATAGTGAGTTAGAAGCATTGATGTCACCAGAGCGGTATTACAAACTCAAAAATATAAATCACCCGCCTCTGCAAATTGCCTTTTGGATTAGTGATTATCTCCAGAAGCAGCATGACCGCGATCGCCTGAATACCTATCAACTCACGGGTCTGCTGAAATTACTCGATGCAATGGTGGATGTTTTAGGCGCTTGTGAGCGAATTTTAAAAACCCCTGTCCCCTTAGCTTATTCAATTCATCTGAA
>DATNQP010000332.1:0-10349 GCA_036703965.1 Leptolyngbyaceae cyanobacterium | reverse complement strand
GTACCGGGTGCACTTTATACCCCTGCCCGGACAATATCTTGATTAAAATGTTCAAATTGGCAGGGGTATCATCAATAACTAAAATATTTCCTTTTGATGGGGTACTTTTCTCCTTATCCTCATCCTCAGAAGTGTTCTGTTGTAGTAGGTTGGTTGAAATAGCAGGAGAGAAATTCTCCTCTGCTTCCCTCGCATCAAAAACTACCCCTACCTTCTCGCGAACAGTTGCTATCTCTGAGTTCGACATACTATCATTCCTTTTTAAACTGCTCTTGATTGAGTTAATGACAATAGCTCTTCAAATTTAAAATTGTTAACTAAGTCGGCTAGGATAGTGGCTAGAGGCTCATTTTGTTCGCGGACTTGAGCAATGAGGGTTAGCATTAAATCTAAATCGGCATCGATTGTTGCTTGATGGAGGGACGCCAACCAATTTGTAGGTAAGGCGTTAAGAGCCTCCGGGATTAGAGTATGAGTTTGGGTTGGGGTTGAATCATGCTGATAAGCCGATTCATCATAAACATATTGCACCCCAAGATGTTTATTCATCACTTCAAGGATATCTACTTCTCGGAAGGGCTTGCCAATAAAATCATCACACCCCGCCGACAAAGCAATAGCTCACTCTTCTTCTAAGGTACTAGCAGTCAGGGTAATAATGATGGTTCGGGACTGGGGAACTTGGGGCATCCTCTGGGGATAAGGGGCAATGGGGACTGGGAAATTTTCCCCATCTCCCCATCTCCCTTGCTTTAATTTCCCTCGTGGCTTCATACCCATCCATCACAGGCATCCGCATATCCATCTAGATTAAGTGTGGCTCAAAACTTTCCCATAGTGTGATCGCTTCGCTTCTTGACCTGAAGGTTGTACCATGCCCTACTTGAGAGCTAACGGTCATTTCATCGCCCATCAGTTTAACAAACTGGTAGCTAATGGCTAGCCCTAATCCTCCCACAAAGCAAAAGAAGGCAACTACTAAGCGATCGCGTATTTAAAAAAGCAATATGAATTTGTCGGTCAAAGAGGAACTTTTTAGGACAAGGTAATGACCACGCGATCGCGTCCCTCCGCTTTTGCCTGATATAGCGCCTCATCCGCCGCTGCAATAAGCTGCGTCGGTGGGGCATTTGGCAGCGGTACGGCACTCGCAACACCTAAACTCAGAGTGACATACTGGCTCACAGGTGATTCGGCATGGGCAATCTGTAACCCCCGGACGCCCTTTCGGATGGCTTCTGCAATCAGAACCGCACCCCTAGCCTCGGTATTCGGCAAAATTACGGCAAATTCTTCTCCCCCGTAGCGGGCAACCAAATCAGCAGGACGCCTCAATCCTTGACGCAGGGTATCGGCAATCTGTTTTAGACAAAAGTCCCCCGCAAGATGACCATAGGTATCGTTATAGACCTTAAAATAATCAACATCACACAAAATCAGCGACAGTGGTCTTTGCTCTCGTGCCAGTCGCCGCCACTCAACGTCAAGATATTCGTCAAAGTGCCGTCGGTTCGCCACTTGAGTTAGACCATCGACACAAGCAAGGCGGTGTAACTCCTGGTTTGCCGCTTCTAACTGTTCAAACAAAGAGGATTGCTGAATAGCGATCGCAACCTGAGTTGCCAAGGATTTGAGTAAATCAATTTCAAACTGCTGCCATTGCCTAGGTCCACTACAGTGATGGGCAATCAACAGTCCCCATAAGGCAGGTAAGGTTCCTCGCTCCTCGGTTGTCCCTTGGCTAACATCCTGGGAGGGATGATCAGAAACTGGGGCCTGGGAATTAGAAAAGCTCACCAGAGGTGATTCTGAGACTAAGGTGAATGTGGGTTCGTCCCAATCCTTACTCCCTAATCCCCAAGCCTGGGAGTCAAGCGACTCTTGTCTTTGACTACTTACTCCTTGCAAAATCGGCACAACTAGATTAGCTCTGACCTGTAACTGAGACAGAAACTTGATATAGCAAGGTGTTAGGCCCCCTATATGGATATCTGTTACCGCCTGAATACGTCCCTGCTGGTACGGCTGAACCTGGAATTCCCCAAAACAAGGGTCATAGATTGCCATGCCCAACGTTGCTTTATACTCAGAAGCCACAGACTCAACAACGACAGCCCCAGTCCAGTCTGGCTCAAAACGGTAAATGAGTACTCTATCAGTTTGGAGGAACTGTCGAACTTCCTCTGCCGTTGTGTGGAGAATCTCCTTAAGGTTAAGCGACTGGCGAATGCGATCGCTCATAACAGCAATCAGCTGTTCTTGTTGGAGGTGTTGTCGCAGTACCCTTTCTACCCATGCTCTCTCGGTAATATCCCGATAGCTCCATACGCGACCAATAATGTGTTGACCGCTGCGTTGAGGTTGGGTAAAGCGTTCAAAAATGCGACCATCGTTCAATTCAAGAATGTCGTAGCCCTCAGCCTGGGGTTGAGCATACAATTGCCTGACTCTTTTTAAAAAAGCTTCCGGTTCTTTTACCTGCTCTTGGAAAAATCCAAATCGATCTTCCTGATTAGGCGATCGCAAAATTTCCTCAGAGATGCCCCACATTTCGACAAACTTTTGGTTAAAGCTAACAATTTCCTGGGCTGGACTAACTGCAACAATGCCGTCGGTTGTGGAATTGAGTGTGGCATGAAGTAGAGAAACAGATTTCTTGAGTTCCTCTTGAGCTTTGCTTTGTGCTGTGATGTCTCGGATTGCGGTTACTCTAACTAGCCGTCCTTGGTAAGGGATGGCTTTACTGCGAACTTCAGCAGGGAACGTTGTCCCGTCCTTTTTCAGACAGAGACTTTCGTACATCTGCTCACTATCCAACGCCATAATCTGTTGCACACAGGCACGAGATTCCGACGCGACAAATTCCAAGGCACTCATCCCAATGACTTCGCAGGATTCATAACCGAACAGCCGAGCGAAGTTACTATTTACCTGACAGAGCTTTCCTTGTTCCGTAATCAAAACCGCCTCAAATGTTGCTTCAGATAAGCATCGAAATTGCTCCTCACTTTCTCGTAGTGCCTCCTGAACCCGCTTGTGACTAGCTATCTCCTGTTGAAGTTGTTCGTTGGTTTTAATGATTTTTTGGGCGCGCTCTTCTACCAACTCCTCAAGGTGATGTTGGTATTTTCTAACCCGCGCTTCTACCGAGGAGCGCCTGTTGATTTCCTGTTGCAGTTTTTCATTAGCTTTGGTGAGTTCGGCAGTGCGCTCTTCCACCAATCTCTCAAGATCGTCATGATATTCACTTAATAGGTGTTGGTGATGTTGCCTCAATTGTTTTTGAGTCAAGACGCGATTGCAGGCTTCGATTGTCAGAGCCACTAACGTGGCGATCGCTTCTACAAAATTCTCCTCAATCGGAGTCCACTGACGTTGTGAATTCGTGTGTTCATGACAGACGATTCCCACCATCTGACCGTTTAGCCAAACTGGGGCGTTCAATATAGATGTGATGCCGTTCGGCGTGAGATAGGACTCGGAAAATTCTTGAGTTCTGGCGTCAGTGCGAGCATCATGAGCCGCAATCGTGCATTTTGTAGCCAAGGATTGGAAATAAGCAGGATAATTTGCTGCCGCTATTTCCCTTCCAGAGGTATGGCATCCTTGACTTTTTTGGTACAAATCGAGGCATTTCAGGCATGAGCGCTCTGTGCTCTGATTAAAGTGCGCTAGCTCCTCTCCACTTCCTAGGGCTGTATCTGATAGCTGTAATAGCGCATCAGCTTCGGAGTTGCTATCACTAAGGCGATCGCTGACTGGGGAAGAGAACCAGAATTGTAGCTTCTGGAAACAAGAGTTGTCGGGGTATAGCCAGATGCTTGTTTGCTCAACCTGAAGGACATCGGCAGCCACCTCGGTAATTTCTCTCAAGGCTGCCTTCAAATCACCCCGGTCAATTGTCTTGCTCCTTGCCAGTGCCACCAATGCCTGAAGCTGTGAGCCGAGACGCTGTTTTTGTATCGGCTCTTGTTGTTGAACTTGCAGGCAATCAGAGATGTTCTCTGTGTTCAGGAAGATCATTGATGAGGCATCAGAAGGGAAGGGGCAAGGGGTGTTATCTATGTTACTCACTCCTGTATCCTCACTTCTTTGTGGAGGTGGGGCTTTCAAGCGAAAGGCCTAATCAGTGGCGCAACGAAACAGAGCGATCGCTTTTCCCCACACAGTACTACCGTCCTTTTAATAAAGGCAAAATTTTTAATTCACACATGTATTACCTTCCCTGTGTAGACGCTCTGTTCCAAAAAGTACGGAACTTTTAAAAGCTACTTGAGTTGGTCTTGATGATGAACAAGATCAACCCTTGGCTTTTCCATCAATCCCTGCTTAGGTTTTAATAAAGTGACCTGTCCCAAAGTGATTGATAGCAATGAAAATTCGCGCTATGTCCAGGGTGAAGTAGACGGATAGACTACTATCGTACAGAGTTTTGTCCGGCTTCAGCTCTGTTTTTATTTTAAGGAAATACTTCTCCTGCTTTCCCTCTTTGGTCATCCAGCTGGGGGAAGTCGATAACCTGTCAATGATTCAAGCTATTTTTAAAGGCGATTAATTGCCGAAAAACCACCCTTTGGGTTAGCGACAGATGAAGAGAAGAATTTTGGCGACCAAAGTATCATGAAATGGCACTACCTTATAGCCCTGAGCAAGACCCACTTCTGGCGATATTTCGCCGTCGTCGGCGTCCTAACCCTTGCCTACTTTGGTACAGCTAAACTCGCCTTCTCAATGTTAGAGCTGGGTGTCGAGGCTTCCCCCCTCTGGCCTCCAGCAGGGATTGCCTTGGCAGCATTACTATTGCAAGGACAGCGGGTCTGGTCGGGGGTAGCACTGGGCGCTTTCTTCTTTGCCCAGTCGCTAGGAGTATCATGGACAATCGCCTGCGGCGCAGCTTTCGCTAGCGCTTTACAAGCTGTGGTCGGAGCAGTATTGTTGCAGCGAATGCAGTTTTGTTCCTCTCTCAAACGACTGCAAGATGTTTTAGCACTGGTTGTCTTGGGTGCTTGGGTTTCTCCCTTGGTCAGTGCCACCATTGGTACAGTTGTGGGTTACCTTGGCGGTACGGTTGACTCTCGAAACTGGGGAGAGAACTGGTGGACGATGTGGGTGGGTGACGGCATGGGAGTCTTAGTCGTTACTCCCCTGTTGTTGATTGGTTGCGATGCGATTTTAGGGTTTAGATTGCCCAAAAGAGGGTTGAAGGTTCAATCAGTGAGCAGTGACCTTTTCGTAAATGGGGGATTGAACCCACTCCGTCAGCCTTGCGCCAATAGGCGAGGCACTCTGACTCCCAAGGATGTTCAAGGACGCAAAGACGCGGGGAGTGGGGGACGCGGAGACGGAATTCAGACGGGGATTGAGACCCCGACTGAATTCGAGCCACTGCATATACGATTCAGTCGGGGCTTCAAACCCTTGGACGTTCTCCGTCCGGACGCAGGCTTGGAGACGCATCAAACGCTCCGCGTCTTTGCGTCTTTGCGTCCCCGTGTCATCTTCGGTGAACAGCGACCACTGGTAACTGGTAACTGGTCACGAGTAACTGTTGAATGCATTGTCTGCTTCACCTTGTTGTTAGCTATCAGCTGGCTGGTTTTTGGGTCAAAAATGGGGATGGGTAAGTATCCTCTTGAATACCTACCCTTTCCCTTTGTAGTCTGGGCAGCCCTACGTTTTGCTCAGCTGGGTGCGATCGCGGCAACGCTAATTGTGTGTGTTATTGCCATTTGGGGAGTGGTACAGGGCGTTGGTCCTTTTGTGGCAAAGGCTGGAGACCTCAGCCAGGAGATTCTGTTTTTGCAAGGTTTTCTGGGCGTCATCACAATCATGGCTTTGGTTGTTGCAGCCGCTGAGACGGAGCGAGCCTTGGCGGTCGATTTACTCAAAGAGCGGGAAGCGAGTCTAGCAAATGCTCAACGCCTTGCTCAGTTGGGCAACTGGGATTTTGTAGAGACGTATCAAGGTAAGTCTCTACCCCAACCGCAATTGCGGTGGTCAGATGAACTGTATCGCCTCTTTGGTTTTGCGGCAGGAGCCTTTCAGCCTAGTTGGGAAGCCTTTTTTCAAGTTGTTCATCCAGCAGACCGAGAGCGGGTTGGGCAGGCGATTCGCGGCGCGTTGAGAGAGAATAAGCCTTACTCTGTCGACTATCGCATTGTGCTGCCGGATGGTTCAGAACGGGTGGTGTGTGAACAATCGGAGATTTACAAGGGCGGGATATCGAGTACAGTGCAGGACGTTACTGAGCGTAAGCACGTCGAAGCTCAACTCCGTGCAGCAGCCGAGCGCGATGGCTTGTTGGGAGAGATGGCTTTACGGATTCGGCGCTCTCTCAATCTCGATCAAATTCTCAACACAACGGTGGCAGAAGTCCGGCAATTCCTCAACGCTGACCGTGTGTTCATTGGTCAAATTGATAGGGTTTCTGACGATAACCGGCAACCTGAATCCTCTGGACAACCTCCTAAGCGCCAATTGTCAACCCATTTAAAAGGTCTAGTCATTGCTGAATCAGTAGACCCTTCTTACCCCTCCCTTCGTAACCTGATTGTTGATGATGAGGTGTCCCTAGAAGAATGGCGATCGCTGTTTGAAGAAAGTCGTGTTCGAGTCATAGAAGACACAGCTACCCTAGCCGTTGCCCTATCCCCTCAAATCGCGGCATACTACAGCCAATATCAAGTTAGAGCGCTCTTAGGGGTGCCGATTTTATTGGGTGATGAGTTCTATGGGGCGTTGGTGGTTAATCAATGTGACCAGCTGCGCCAATGGCAGTCCTGGGAAATTGACTGGCTCACTTCACTAGCCACACAAGTAGCGATCGCTATTCAGCAAGCTAAGCTATATCGACAGATTACAGAACTCAATACCCACCTGGAAGCCCAGGTAGAGGAACGCACGCAAGAACTCAGTGCAAAAATGACCGAACTTCAGGAACTCAACCAACTCAAAGATGTGTTCCTGCAAGCTGTATCCCATGACCTGCGTACCTCTCTGCTGGGAATGTCAATGGTGTTTAACAATTTGTATCACTCATCGGGAGAAATGGCGACCCTCTCTCGCCCTCTGCTGGAACGGATGATGACAAGCAGTGAGCATCAGCTGGATTTAATCAACTCCCTCCTAGAAGACCATTTCCACGAAGATCGCGAATTGGAGCTTCACGGCGAACCCGTACACTTAGACACGTTGGTTCAAGACCTGATTGCTGAGTACTCCCCAAGGCTTGCCCAAAACCAGGCAACCCTGACTTCCAAGATTCCAGGTGATTTGCCATTAATCACTGCCGATGCAACACAGCTGCGGCGGGTATTGGAAAACCTGTTCGCGAATGCCTTAAAACATAACCCACCGGGACTCAACTTAATATTACAAATTACAGTTGAGGACGAGATGATTCGCTGCACTCTCCAGGATGATGGTGTGGGGATGAGTCAACAGCAGCAAAAAAGCCTCTTCAAACTCTACATTCGAGGTCTTCACAGCCAGCACTTAACGGGTATTGGCTTAGGTTTATATAAGTGTCGGCAAATTATCACCGCTCATGGGGGACAGATTGATGTCGTTAGTGCTCCAGGAGCTGGGTCAACGTTCTGGTTCACCTTGCCTCTTGATGTATCCAAAGGGCTTATATTGAATGGCACTGGTAACTGTTGAGGCAAAAAAAGCCTCCTTCATAGAATCTTGAACTTTGCGTTTGGTATTTTTGAGGGCGGGAATCAGCAGGTGGGTGTAATTATTAAGGAAGGTCTTGAGCGACGCAAAAGGCACAGACATGGGAGACAGGAGATTTCTTCAAACTCTTGTTAAATGGTGTTTACAAGAATTCTTCCGTCTTTCGTTTTCCCTGTCTTTGCGTCGTTACAAACCCAAGTTTATTTCCGTCTATCTGCTTAGCCAGCATTAAGCTAATGCTCTAGGCAAATAGTTTTCTCCCGTACAATCACTTAAGGTATGGGCGGGGTTGCTGTGCTGCCATGATTAATCAGGTTTTACATAATCGTTATCGCATCGTTAGAGTTTTAGGCTCAAGTCGCTCTGGACTCATTTATCTGGCAGCAGATAATCGCCATCCCGATTTCCCCGTTTGTGTCATTAGACAGTTAAAGCTTCCCAAGAAAAACTCCCAAGCGCTAACCCGCCTTCAATTTCTCCTCGACCAAAAGCCACAAGCCTTGGAACGACTGGCACAAAATCAGCAGAGTCCCGAAATATTAGATTATTTTGTGGAAGACCAAAAGTTTTATTTGGTTGAAGAATTTGTTCCTGGTCATCCCTTAAACTCACATAGGGAACCCGGTCAACTTCAAGCTGAAGACCCAGGAGTTCTCCGGTTGCAAGAAATGTTAGAGATGTTGGATTCAACAGTGGTACCAGAGGCGAAAAAGCCGCCCCTGCCAGTCTATCCGCAGCAACCAGACACGGATTCTGAGAGTCTACAGCCGCCACCAGTTATGAGTTCTCCTAAAAATCCTCAGAAACGCCGGTCTCGGAAACTACTCTGGCTGACTCTCGCTGGGGGAGCAGCTTTAGTTGTTGTCGTTGGATTGGTGGTGCTCTTCCAGGGTCAATCTCAGATAAAAGCAAAAGAGTTTTATAAGCGAGGCGTTGAAAAACTCTCCAATGGCGATCGCCAAGGAGCTATTAAGGATTTCGACCAGGCGATTCAGCTTAATCCCAAAGACCCTTTACTCTATGGCAACCGGGGGAATGCTCACTACGATCTGGGTTCTTACAAAGCGGCGATTGAGGACTACAGTGAGATGATCCGCCTTGACCCCAGCAATGCCGGTGCTTACTACAACCGAGGGCTTGCTCGTTACGATCTCGGAGATTGGCAAGGAGCAGTGGCGGATTTAAACCAGTTAATTCGGCTTCAACCGAACGATCCGGACGCCTACTATAAACGGGGGGTCGCTCAGTATGAATTGGGAGACTACAAAGCGGCAATTGAGGATCTTAATCAGGTAATTCGGATTAATCCTAAGGATGCCAAAGCTTACTATTCACGAGGGCTGGCTCATTCTGCGGCTGGGAATAAGAAGGAGGCCATGGAAGACTACACTCAGGCAATTGAGTTAGATCCCAAAGATTCTAAGGCATACTACAGCCGGGGGAGAGCTAGATTTCTTTTGGGAGACTATGCAGGAGCAGTGGAGGATTACACTCAGTCCATTACGCTCAATCCTAAAGATGCTGAAGCTTATGCCAACCGGTGTAGCGCTCAGTTGAATCTGGGAGCTTCTCAAGCAGCGATCGCGGATTGTACTCAGTCGATTACCCTCAATCCCAATAAGGACAGTGCCTATAACAATCGGTGTACTGCCTACTTCAAGAGCAAAGATTATCAAAACGCTCTCAAAGATTGCAGCCAAGCCATTCGGATTAATCCCAACAATGATACGGCTTATAGTAACCGGGGAGATATTCGCCAGGGTTTGAAAGATACTCAAGGGGCGCTTGAAGATTACACCCAAGCTATTCGTCTGAATGCCAATAATAGCGTTGCCTATAGTAGTAGAGGGGATGCTCGCCGGGATTTAGGAGATAAGCAAGGAGCTATCAAAGATTACACCGATGCGATTCGGCTTAATCCCACAAATGCCTTTGCTTACTACAGTCGAGGACTTACCCATGTCGAACTGGGAAATAAGTCTGAAGCCATTGAAGATTTACAGCAAGCCTCCCAACTCTTTTTAAATAACGGTAGAATTGCTGGCTACAACGATGCGCAGTTTCAGCTCAAGAAACTACAGTAGACGGGAATAGGTAATAGGTAATTGGAACTTATGACCCCTTACCTATTACCTCTTACCCATTAAGTAGATGGGGATAATTAAACGTGACTTGTCGTGAAAGGGGACTGGTGACTGGTGACTGGTGACTGGTGACTGGAGAAGAGTTCCCAGTCCCTAATCCCCAATCCCCAATCCCTAAAACTAGCAACGTTTATTTTCACCTACCTACTTACCAAAAACGATAAATAGGGTTCACAACTCAAATAGGATTGCTATAGAAATGCAATCATGCCAGTATTTGTTCAATGTTGAGGTGAATCATGACTCACGAGGTGTTTCCGGTGATCTACTCAACCCTCGCCAGCGAAGCATTAGTTTCTATGCTGCTACCGCACTACGAGATTGGAGTAGCGACCCGTTGCGAATTTTGGCACCGGGGACTGAGTGATGTTTATCTGGTGGAAACACCTTTGAACCAATACATCTTAAGAGTTTCTCATCACCACTGGCGAAAAAAGTCAGAGATAGATTTTGAACTGGAACTGCTTGATTTTTTGCAGCAGCGTCAGCTTCCCGTTGCCTATCCGCTGAAGACACTTGATCATAGGT
>DATNQP010000331.1:0-17545 GCA_036703965.1 Leptolyngbyaceae cyanobacterium | reverse complement strand
TTCGGTTCCTCCTCGACCAAATCAATTGTGATTGCTACTGAGTGAGGTACTTCTTCGCGAGTTAGCAGCAAAATTTGTTCACGAATCAATTCCCCCATGATGAAGCGTTCCGGTTGGTCAGTTACTAAGTCGGGGGGATAGTAGTAGGGTCCTGGTTCTAGCTTCTCAATTAATAATTGCTGCAAGGCTTCCAATCCGTCACCCGTGACGGCGGAGAATTTTGCGACTTGCCAGTTGTGCGGTGCTGCGAGTTGAGCGTAACTTTCATCTAGTCGCTGGTAGTGCGAGGGCTGTTGGTCAGATTTGTTGATGCCGAGAATTACGGGTGTTTGAGTGCGTGTCAAGAGGTCAACAATAAAGCGATCGCCTCCTCCTGCGTCTACGGAGCCATCCACGACAAACAGCACCACATCCACCGAATCAATCGCAATCTGGGCATTTTGTACTAACACCTTCCCCAATTGGTGATGTGGCTTGTGAATCCCTGGCGTATCTACAAAAATCAGCTGCGCTTCCGGCGTTGTTAGGATTCCCCGGAGACGATTACGTGTTGTCTGTGCCACTGGTGAAGTGATAGCAATCTTCTGTCCCACCAGCTGATTCATCAGTGTTGATTTGCCAACATTGGGGCGTCCGATGATGCCGATGAAGCCTGATTTGAATCCTGTTGGGGCTTCGGGAATACTCGATCCCTCTAGGATGTCGCTTTGATCGCTATCTATTGCTAAGTCTATTTTGTCGCCGTCTTCCATGCTGTGCGCGGGGCTGCAAGATGTCCATTTCCTTACACTCTACTGCTTTAGCAATCGGTGCGTAGCACATTGCTGGCTTGGAGACAGGCAAATCTTGCATAACTTGTTATTTCTGGAGTGTCAGCTCTACAGAGCGATCGCATTTGTCAGTAATGGGTCACAATCAGCTACGGCAAAAATCGATCCAAAGCCGCCTTTAATTCTTCGATTTCCACCTCTATATTGCCTTCTTCAGCAGCACGACCAATACACTGAGTCAAGTGTTCATCCAGAATAATCCGCGCTACTCGATCCAGTGCCCCCCGAACAGCGGCAACTTGCACTAGAACATCAGGACAGGGGCGACTCTCCTGTACCATCGTCTTAATTCCTCGGATATGTCCCTCAATTCGAGAAAGCCGATTGACGATTCGCCGTAGAGATTCTTCATCGTGAACGTGGCGATGTGTAGATAGCTCCTCGCCATGATAATGCTTAGTGTGGCTGTGATTTACATCCAGCTCTTGGGAACGTTCATCTTTCCCAGGAATGGCAAAGGTTTCGTTAGTCAATGGGTCAACTCCAATTATGGATTGCAAACACTCGTCAACACGTTGTACTCCTGATCCTAGCCTAGAGCAGAGAATCTAGGACAACGTAAATCGCGTGTGTCGCCACCTTCAACGAAGTAAGGTGGGGCGGTAAGCGGGAAAAACAGGAGGCTCAATGCCTTCTATTTTTCCCCGGCAAATGGTATAGAACTATATACAGTTTTTCGCTGGACATGGCAGTTAGACGCATCACCTTTAGGCTTTATCCCACCCAGTCGCAAGAGCAGAAATTGCGCTGGGCTAGGGTTATGCATAAAGATCTCTATAACTCTGCCCTATCCAACCGTAAGACTCAGTACCGAAAGTTTGGGAAAAACGTTGATTACTACCAGCAACAAGGTAGTCTTCCAGAGTTCAAAAAAGTCTGGACGGAATATCAACGGTTAAATGCTGGTAGCTTGCAAGCCACTCTGAAACGTGTGGATTTTGCTTATCAAAGATTTTTCCAAGGTTTAGGAAAATACCCCAGATTTAAGTCAATTCGTCATTACTCGGGTTGGACGTATCCCGATGGTCGGCAAGGTTTCAAAGCCCACACCACTGGTGTTAATGGCTATTTAAAGCTTGTCGATCTAGATATTGAAATTCAGATCAGGGGAAAGGCACGAATCTGGGGCAGACCAACAACCTGCACCATCGTGTACCGGAATGGTAAGTGGTATGTTTCTATCACGGTAGATGTCCCCAACGTTCAACGTGAACTAGGAACAGGTGCTATCGGGATAGATATTGGATGCAAGTCTGCTGTTTCGATTACTGATGGGGAAAATCATCAATTAGTAGAGGCTCCCAAGTTTCTGCGTAAAGCTGAAGTTCAAATTAAACAGGCTTCTATTGCTAAGCGTAGAAGGAGGTCGCCTAACCGCAAATCGAAAACCAAGGCTTCTAGAAGATGGAAAAAGGCATCTAACCATGTGGGGAAACTCACAAGGAAAGTAGCCAACCAGCGTCAGAACTGGGTTCATCAGATTGCTGCACAAATCGCTGCGTGTAATTCGCTGGTAGCAACAGAAAAGCTAGAAGTCAAGAAAATGACAAGGATTGCGAAAAAAGGTAAGCGTAGAAAACAGAAAGCTGGGTTAAATAAATCCATCCTTGATGTTGGTTTTGGGATGCTCAAAGCCGCTATCAAGTACAAGGTTGAAGAAGGTGATGGGCAATTTATAGAAGTCCCTACAAAAAAAGTAAAGCCTTCTCAAACTTGTCCTAAATGTGGACATCAACATCCCAAGACGTTAGATGAGCGCATTCATCAATGTACTGAGTGCGACTACCAGCAGGATAGGGATATAGCTTCTGCCGAAGTTTGTCTTTACTGGGTTAAGGGAACACTGCCGGGGTTTGGAACGAACCTCGTAGACGCAGATGGGTCTAGCTCTACTTCATCACCCAAAGTCTGCAAGGATTGCGGAGGGATGAAGCAACTAGCCCAGAAGAAGCGTCTAAAATCCGCCACGAAACTTACTGGGCAGGACGCAGAAACCCGCCCTTCAACCAAGTAAGGGCGGGTAGTTCATTAGTCCTTGGCACTACACTTGGTGTGTATGAGTATGCCGAAAAGCCTTAGTCGAAACCTGGACAGTAAGAGAAACGTCCTCATTAGTTGAATCCAAGGACAGTCGATTGAACTGTCAAAATATTTGTATAGCTACTTGTAGCGACAAATAAATTTCTCTTGACGTTTCTCAACAACCACTCTCCGATTTCAAGATAGATGCTATGCGATTGACAAAGTTTTCTCTCTTCCTACGCCAAAGTATTACTTATCTACTCGCCATCGTTCTTGGAGCCTTTCTAACGGTTGGCGTTTATCGTGTGTTGCCCTCTCAAGCCGGTCCAGTACCGACTGCTGACTCAGAGGTACCGACCCTGTTGGCACAACGGCAACCGATAACTGACCCAGCTACCCGTGGCAGTTTTGTAACGGCAGCCGTGGATCGGGTAGGACCAGCAGTAGTGCGAATTGACACCGAGCGCACCATCACACGCCGCGTTGACCCGTTTTTTGATGATCCCAGCTTCCGGCGTTTTTTCGGCGAGGACTTTTTCCCCCAGATGCCCCAAGAACGACGGTTGCGGGGTCAAGGCTCAGGTTTCATTATTGACCGCAGTGGGATTATTCTTACTAATGCTCATGTAGTTGATCAGGCGGATAAGGTGACGGTACTCCTCAAAGATGGACGTACCTTTGAAGGGAAGGTGCAGGGTGCAGATGAAGTAACGGACTTAGCCGTTGTCAAAATTGACGGCAGAGACTTGCCGGTTGCCCCTCTGGGAGATTCCAGCCAAGTTAGAGTAGGAGATTGGGCGATCGCTGTCGGAAACCCCTTGGGGCTGGATAATACCGTTACCTTGGGAATTGTCAGCACCCTCCAACGATCTAGCGCTCAAGTGGGTATTCCAGACAAGCGACTGGACTTTATTCAAACTGATGCAGCGATTAATCCAGGTAACTCCGGTGGTCCACTGTTGAATCAACAAGGGGAAGTCATTGGCATCAACACTGCCATTCGCCCCGATGCTATGGGGATTGGATTTGCGATTCCCGTCAACCAAGCCAAAGCGATTTCAGTTCAGTTGGCACGAGGGGAAAAAGTCACCCATCCCTATCTCGGCATTCGGATGGCAACGCTAACACCTCAGCTAGCTGCTGAGAACAACAAGGACCCCAATTCACCCTTCATGGTGCCGGAAGTGAATGGCATCTTAGTGGTGCAAGTGTTACCCAACACACCAGCAGCTACCGCCGGAATTCGTCGTGGGGATGTAGTTACTGAAATCAATGGAAAAGCAGTTACTACGGCTGAGCAGTTACAGCGTATGGTCGAGAATAGCGGCGTGGGTCAGATGCTTCAAATGAAGATACGGCGGGGTAACCAGACCGATACATTATCTGTCCGCACCGGCGAATTGCCGAATGCCACTTAAAGACAATTAAGTAGAGACGTTCTGCTGGAACGTCTCTACTTAATTGTGAAGGTTGTTGAAAAAGGGGTACTAAACCCGGATTTGGGATTAGAGGCTACTCCTCCTCACCGTCATCGGCTAGGAAATCCTCAAAATCGCTCCCCTCTTCTTCATCCTCTAGAACCGGCGAGAAGTTGCTACCACCGACACCAAAACCCGTCCGTTCCTCTAAACCATAAGTGCGAGCTGTCCGGTCATCCAGCACAACATCCAGAGGGTCATCTTGGTCCAAATCAATATCGGTGCGCTCTCCATAGCCATAGACTCCAGGACCACCTGAGTAATCAGAATCTACACTATTGGCGCTCAAGTCTTCGTAGGCATTGTAGCCAGTTCCAGCAGGAATCAGGCGTCCAATAATCACGTTCTCCTTTAGACCCCGCAGCCAGTCCGATTTTCCTTCAATCGCTGCTTCCGTGAGGACACGGGTCGTTTCCTGGAAGCTAGCCGCTGAGATGAAGCTATCCGTGTTAAGCGATGCTTTGGTAATGCCCAGTAGCACGGGTGTATACTGCGCCGGTGCGCCGCCCGTAATTGCCATCGCCTCATTCACGGTCTCAATCTGTCGCAACTCCACAAGTTCTCCTGGCAACATGGTTGTATCGCCGCCATCGTCTACCCGTACTTTCGAGGTCATCTGCCGGACAATCACTTCGATATGCTTGTCAGAAATATCAATTCCCTGAGATTGATACACTGACTGCACCTCATTAACCAGAAACGCCTGTGCCTGTTGCAGTCCAACCAGCGCTGCCTCATAGACACCCTTTTGTTCCAGAGTGTAATTGAAGAAAATCTCTAGAATTTCATGAGGATTTGCTGGTCCATCGGTGAGGGCTTCAGCCGCACTCACTTGCTGACCATCAGAAACTATGGCATTCTGACCAGGAGCAACCGGGTAGTCGGCAACGGTACCATCGGAATCAATCACCTTGATATCAACGGTTTCGTCTTCCTCGTAAACGACCTGAGCCTCACCAGGACGTCTGGCTAAAACACAGGCTTCCTTGGGTTTGCGAGCTTCTAGCAGTTCTTCAATTCTGGGCAAACCCTGGATAATGTCACCCGTTTTCGCCCGTTCAAACACCAGTAACACCAGGTTGTCACCCCGTTGCACCAAGTCTCCATTGTCAATCTGCAACACCGCACCCGCAGAAACCCGATAGGGACGAGCCAGTCGTAGCGTTACAGACTCACTGCTGACCTTCACCACCTGCCCTGATTCTGGGGCTTGTGTCTCGGCGGAAAGCATGTCTGTCGAAACTACCAAATTGCCTACCTTAACCTTGGGCGTCCCGCTAATGGGAACGGTAATTCGGTCTGCATCCCGTACTACCAACACCCGGCGAATTGCTTCAGCGCCTTCGCGAATCCCTCGGACTTCACCCGCTTCCTTGCACTGAATTTCTGTGCGTGCGACTACAGCTCCCGGCGCAATTTCGTCCCCGTCGGTAACCAGAAGCCGCGTACTTGTGCTGCCGCCCAAGGGGTCAGCAGAGGTGTCACGGCGAACAACCAGGGATTCGAGAATCACCAGCTGCAATCGCATGTCGTCAGAGTCGTCAGTACTAACCAACTCAATATCAGCGCTGAGTTGGGATGAACCAGTATGTTCCAGACCGGAAGACTCCTGGGTCATTTCCAATACTAGCTGGGTGCGTAGCAACTCCAGTCCTTCTACGGACTTCACCCGCTCTCCATCTTTGTAAGGCAACCGCTGTATCGCCCGCAGTTCAATCCCTGTCGTTCCACGGATCGCTGCCGAGGCCTCGCCCTTACTGTTAATCGAAGCCTGAGATGGCACATCCGGCTCATCCGGTACCGCAAACTCAATCACTGGTCTTAAGAGCAGTGCGGCACCCTCCGGTGTCTCCACAGCTTCTCCATAACGCAGCTCTTCTACCTCAATCCCAGCTATGGCTTCTGTGCCGGGATATACTAACTGACCCTCTGTGACAAAAGCTGCCGGGATTTCATCGACCAGATGCAGTGACCCTGGCTTAATCACAATTTCACGGAGGATGTCATTTTTCTGTACCACCTCCACAATGCCCCCTGATTGGCAGAAGATATCCTTCACCACTTCGGTTCCGGCTTCCACATATTGACCGTCTTCCACCAGGAGCAGTGAGATATCCTTGTTGACCTCGTGGCATTCTTCTGGAATCCACAGCAGTGTGCCGCCTTTTGTGACTTCGTAACCCTGCTTCGCCTTACCACGTTTGGCAACCTCTACACCGGCATATTTAATGATGCCGCCTGTCTGAGTGCGATACTGGTCGTCAATCAGCTCTGCTACCACCTGGTTATTCAGTACCTTGGTCCCTGGCGTTGCCTTGAGTAAAAAGCGCTGATTATTCGTGGTGTAAATGACATACTGCTCACGACCTCCAGTGCTTTCTATCCTTACCAGCGCTTCGTCTAATAGCACTGATGCCGTGATGATGTCAATTTCTCGCTTACCTGGGGTCAGTCGAACCACACCACCGTTGGCTGTGACTAACTTGGTTTCCGCTAGTACACTCCCTGGCTGGACAGGATCACCGTTTTTGACCACGGGTTCTGCGCCTGGGGGTAGGTTGTAAACTTCTCCCGATAAAATCCAGATCAAGCCTCCCTGCTGAGCAATCCGGGTTGTATTGCCCTGCCGGTCAGTTTTTTCCTCTGGTACTAGACCCGCAAATAGTACTTCCCCTGCGAGGTCTCCTGCCACGTCTTTGGCAGCTTTTTCAGTGGAGAGGCGAGATTTGCCCAACGCAACTTCTGCCAACAGCTGAAGCGCCTTGACGTGTTCCCCATTGCCAACCATCAGTAAGGAACCGGGAGTTACGGGGAAAGTCTGGGGCTTAAGATCGCTGCTAGTTGGTTCTAGAACCAGGTCACCGGCGACTTCAACTTGCTCGCGGTCTTCTCCGTGGCGAGTCCGTACCCCTCTGGTTCTGAGTTTTTTGGAAAAGCGCACGACCCCATCAAACGGTGCTTGCACCTGCCGTGCTACTTCGCCGGTGAAGACGCCGCCAGTGTGGAATGTCCGCATGGTCAGCTGAGTTCCAGGTTCACCAATCGACTGAGCGGCAATAATCCCGACGGCTTCTCCCAAATCGACCATGTAGCCGTGAGCTAAGCTCCAACCGTAGCAGTGCTGGCAGACTGACCGGGAGGCTTCACAAGTCAGAGGCGATCGCACCATGACTTCTTCGACACCGGATTTTCCAATCAGTTTAGCTAAGTCATCATCGATGTCTTTGTTCCGCTCAGCAAGGACTTCTCCCGTTTTTGGGTGTACCACCTCTCTTCCCAGCACGCGACCAAAGAGGCGATCTTCGAGGGGAATCAAGACGCGATCGCCATCGGTCATTGCTCTGACTGTGACGCCCCGTGTCGTCCCACAATCAATTTCTCGCACAATCACGTCCTGGGATACATCCACCAGACGTCGAGTGAGATAGCCAGAGTCAGCGGTTCTGAGGGCTGTATCCACCAACCCTTTTCGGGCCCCATAGGATGAGATAATGTATTCCGTCACCGTTAAGCCTTCCCGGAAGTTGGTCTTAATCGGTAAGTCAATAATTTCCCCTTGAGGGTTTGCCATCAAACCCCGCATTCCTACCAGTTGTCGTACCTGAGACAAATTTCCTCTTGCCCCGGAAAACGCCATCATGTATACCGAATTGAGCGGGTCAGTCGCTTTAAAGTTACGTACCACTTCATCTTTCAAAGCTTCGGAAGTACTATTCCAGGTATCGATAACTTTTTGAAACCGCTCAACTTCGGTAATTTCGCCCCGCGTGTAGCGAGATTCTGTTGCTCGAATCTCGGCTTCGGCAGCATCTAGCATCTGGCGTTTCACGGGTGGCACGACGAGGTCATCGACGCTGATCGAGACACCCGCTCGTGTTGCATAACGGAATCCTAGCTCTTTGAGCTGGTCAGCCATCTGAGCGCTGGTGGCACTACCGTGTTTAGTAAAAGACCAGGAGATCAGCTTTTTTAGCTGGCCTTTATCTACGACCCGGTTGTAAAAAATCATTTCTTTTTGATCTGCCATCTGTTGAGTTGAAGGTTGAAGGTTATAAGGTTGACTGCTCGATGTTCTAAGGTTGTCCAGGGAGTGAAAGTTGAAGGTTAGTAAGAATAGGTTGAAGATTGAAGGTTAGAAGGTTGAAGGTTTTCTTGAGAACCTTCAACCTTCAAGATGCCAACTTTCAACTCTTCATTTATCGTTTAGCTGGTCAGCGCGTCTTGAATCGCTTTGTTGTAAATAATCCGACCTGGGGTAGTCCGGATGTACTGAGAAATTACCTCTCCCTCAGCTGTTTCCCGCACTCGACGTTCTCTGTAGAGCTTTGTCACGGTGCCGTCCTTCAAGCGTTCCGTAGAGACGACGTCATTGTCTGGGGCTTCTCCCTCGACGGTGCCGTCAAAGCGCACCCAGACTTTAGCGTGCAAATCTACTTGCTTTTGCTCATAGGCTTTGATCGCGTCATCCAGATTGGCAAAATAATGGTCAACTCCTTTTAAGGCGGCTGGATTTTCAGCCGTCAGGTAGTAGCAGCCCAAAACCATATCTTGGCTGGGAGCGACAATCGGGCGACCGGTTGCCGGGGAGAGGATATTGTGGGAAGCCAACATCAACAGTCGTGCTTCCGCTTGGGATTCTAAGGAAAGGGGAACGTGAACCGCCATCTGGTCGCCATCAAAGTCAGCATTGAAGGCAGGACACACTAAGGGGTGCAGTTGAATGGCGCGACCCTCTACCAAAATCGGTTCAAACGCTTGTATACCCAAGCGGTGCAGCGTTGGTGCCCGGTTGAGCATCACGGGGTGACCCGCAATCACTTCTTCCAGGACATCCCACACGCTGGGATCGCCTCGCTGAATCAGCTTTTTGGCGGCTTTGATGTTATTCACCAAACCCTGACGAATTAGCCGGTGGATTACGAAGGGTTGAAACAGTTCAATCGCCATCTCGCGTGGTAGACCACACTGGTGGATTTTGAGCTTAGGACCCACAACGATTACAGAACGCCCCGAGTAATCTACGCGTTTACCCAACAAGTTTTGCCGGAAGCGACCTTGTTTACCCTCGATGATGTCAGATAAGGACTTCAGGGGTCGATTGTTTGCCCCCACAACGGTGCGTCCCCGGCGTCCATTGTCGATTAGGGCGTCCACGGCTTCCTGGAGCATCCGCTTTTCGTTACGGACGATGATTTCTGGTGCCAGGATTTCCTGTAATCGCGCTAGTCGATTGTTGCGGTTGATCACTCGCCGATAGAGGTCATTGAGGTCTGAGGTGGCAAAGCGACCACCATCCAACTGCACCATTGGGCGCAAGTCGGGAGGAATGACCGGAATCACTGTCAGAACCATCCAATCAGGCTGGGAGCCGGTAGCAATGAAGTTGTCAATGACCCGTAGACGTTTGATTAACTTGGCACGTTTTTGGCCTTTAGCGCTGGCAATTTCTTCTCGAAGCTTTTCACCTTCGCCATCTAAATCAACGTCCTGCAAGAGTCGTTGGAGTGCCTCAGCACCAATCCCCACCTCAACTCCTGTCAGTTGGGAATCTTCGCTGTAGAGCTGCTCTTCTATTTCTAACCACTGGTCTTCTGTGAGCAGCTGCTTGTAGCTGAGGTTCTCGGCATTGCCGGGACTGAGGACAACGTAGGCATTGAAGTAGACAATCTGTTCGACATCTCGCAGGGGCATATCCAGCAAAATACTGAGGTAGCTGGGAATCCCCTTGAGATACCAAACGTGAGCTACGGGTGCTGCCAGTTTGATGTAGCCCATCCGGTGACGCCGCACGCGAGACTCGGTAACTTCTACACCGCAACGTTCGCAGACAATGCCCCGGTGACGTACCCTCTTGTACTTACCGCAATGACATTCCCAGTCTTTTGCCGGACCAAAGATACGCTCACAGAAAAGCCCATCCATTTCGGGTTTGAGCGTGCGATAGTTAATGGTTTCTGGCTTTGTGACTTCGCCAACCACTTGACCGTTGGGGAGGGTTCTTTCTCCCCACTGTCGAATACGCTCTGGAGAAGCGATCGCAATTTTGACGTAGTCAAACCGCTGTTCTAGCTGATGTCTCATAGGGGTTGCAGGTTAGCAGGTTAGCAAGTTAGCAGGTGAAATTTGGGTTGCAGGTTGCAGGTTAACAAGTTGAAGGCTGGAACACTAGTTTGAACCTTCAACCTTTTAACCTTCCAACCTTCAACTAATTAGACTTCATCCTCTTCGAGTTCCTCACGATTCAGAGATTCATAAGTTGGTCGAGTTGGTGTCCGACGGCGGTCTGCATCTGCCATCAAATCAACTTCCATATCACGGCTGGTTCCATCATCTGCGGTTTCTACTTTGTGAACCGCAATGTCTAGTCCAAGAGACTGGAGTTCTCGCATTAAGACCTTGAAGGATTCAGGAGTACCGGGTCGCGGGATAGCTTTGCCTTTGACAATCGCATTTAGAGCCTCGTTGCGACCCTGCATATCGTCTGACTTCACCGTTAACAACTCTTGGAGCGTGTAAGCTGCACCAAACGCTTCTAGCGCCCACACTTCCATTTCCCCGAAGCGTTGACCACCTTGTTGCGCTTTACCACCCAACGGCTGCTGAGTCACGAGCGAGTAAGGTCCGGTGGAGCGAGCATGAATCTTATCGTCCACTAGGTGTACTAGCTTCAGCATGTAAGCTTTCCCCACCGTGACGGGTCGGTCGAAAAGCTCACCTGTGCGACCATCAAAGACTTGGATTTTACCTGGGTTCTCTGGGTCAAACGCCCATTCTTTCCCGGCTTCTTCACTTGCTTGCTTCAGTTTGCCGTGAACCGTAGAGCGGGACGACTCTTCCCCATACATTTCGTCAAAAGGCGTCAACTTAAATCGCAGATCTAAGTTTTCACCCGCCCATCCCAGTAAGCATTCAAACACCTGACCGACGTTCATCCGACTCGGCACACCCAAGGGGTTGAGAACAATGTCTAATGGTGTTCCATCTGGGAGGTAGGGCATATCTTCCACCGGCAAAATCCGGGAAATAATTCCCTTATTGCCGTGACGTCCCGCCATCTTGTCGCCCACCTGGATTTTGCGCTTCTGAGCCACATAAACTCGGACAACCATGTTGGCTCCCGGTGGTAGTTCATCCCCCTGCTCACGGGTAAAGACCCGAACATCAACCACACGCCCTTTCTCTCCGTTAGGTACGCGCAGGGAATTGTCCCGGACATCCCTTGCTTTTTCCCCGAAGATTGCCCGGAGGAGTTTTTCTTCCGGCGGCTGGTCAGATTCTCCCTTAGGCGTCACCTTTCCTACTAAGATGTCACTCGCTTCTACCCAGGCACCAATCCTGATAATGCCAGTTTCGTCCAGTTGACGTAGAGCATCTTCCCCGACATTGGGGATTTCCCGAGTGATTTCCTCCGGACCGAGTTTGGTTTGTCGGGCCTCAATTTCATACTTCTCAATGTGAATACTGGTATACACGTCATCGATGACCAGCCGCTCACTAATGAGAATAGCGTCTTCGTAGTTGTAACCTTCCCAGGGCATATAAGCCACAAGGATGTTTTGTCCTAACGCCAGTTCGCCGCCTTCGGTAGCAGAGCCGTCCGCCAGTACCTGACCTGTAACAACATCGTCACCCTCAAACACTAAAGGTCGCTGATTCAAGCAGGTATCCTGGTTGGAGCGCTGATACTTCTGAACTTCATAAGAAATTTCATGACCCGCGCTGTCCTTGACGCGAATTTCTTTGGCATCCACATAGCTGATTTCGCCATCGCTGCGTGATACCACGACCATACCGGAGTCCCGTGCGGCTTGAGCTTCCAATCCAGTTCCTACTAAGGGGCGCTCTGGTCGCAACAGTGGCACGGCTTGCCGCTGCATGTTTGACCCCATCAGGGCACGGTTGGCATCATCGTGCTCCAGGAAGGGAATCAAAGATGTCGCGACCGAGATAATCTGCACTGGCGACACTGCCACATAGTCCACTTGGTCTGGAGTTGTGGTGGTGAAATCCTGCCGATAGCGCACTGGCACCGATTCACCCAAGATGTAACCGTTTTCATCCATCGGGATGTCTCCCGGTGCCACCCTCAGGTCATCTTCTTCATCAGCGGTCATGTAGCTTGGAGGGCGGTCTTTGAGTACTCGCCCATTTTCCACTGGATAGAACGGCGTCTCGATGAAACCGTAGGCGTTGACCCGTGCATGGGTTGCTAAAGAACCAATTAGACCGGCGTTCGGACCTTCTGGGGTTTCAATTGGGCAAATCCGTCCATAGTGGGAGGGGTGAATATCCCGCACGGCAAAACCCGCCCGCTCACGAGTCAGACCCCCAGGACCTAAGGCTGAAAGCCGCCGTTTGTGAGTTAGCTCTGCCAATGGGTTCGTCTGATCCATGAACTGCGATAACTGAGAGGAACCAAAAAATTCCTTAATCGCTGCCACAAGGGGTTTTGGGTTCACCAGTGAAGCAGGTGTCAGGGTATCGGCATCCGAAACGGTCATCCGTTCCCGGATGATTCGCTCTAAGCGATTAAGTCCAACTCGCACTTGGTTTTGCAGTAGTTCCCCCACCGAACGCACCCGCCGATTGCCCAGGTGGTCAATGTCGTCGGTGCTGCCCACGTCAAATTCCAGGTTCATCAGGTAATCAATTGCCGCCAGAATGTCTTGGGGCGTTAGCACTCTCACGGTATCGGGAACGTTTAACCGGAGCTTTTTGTTGATTTTGTAGCGACCGACTCGACCCAGGTCGTAACGTTTTGGGTCAAAAAAGCGCGAGTCTAACAATTGCTGACCGCCGCTCACCGTGGGGGGTTCCCCTGGACGTAGCTTGCGATACAGTTCCATGAGGGCTTCTTCTTCTGTCGGGTTGCCTTCTTTATCCAGGGTTTTTTGATAGTACTCTGGGTGGCGCAGGGCATCGATAATTTCACTATCGGAGAGTCCTAGGGCTTTCAGAAGTACCTGTGCCGAAAGCTTGCGGGTCTTGTCAATGCGCACCCACACTAAGTCATTTTTGTCAGTTTCAAACTTTAGCCAAGCGCCCCGGTTGGGAATCAACGAGGCTGAGTAGGTGCGGCGTCCGTTTTTATCAGTTTCGGACTTGTAGTACACTCCAGGGCTGCGAACGATTTGGTTGACAATTACTCGCTCAGCCCCGTTGATGATAAACGTGCCTCGGTCTGTCATCAGGGGTAAGTCCCCGATGAAGACTTCTTGTTCCTTAATCTCGCCAGTTTCCTTGTTGATCAGGCGTGTGGGAACATACATTTGTACGGCATAGGTGCTGTCTCGCCGCTTCGCTTCATCGACATCATACTTGGGTCGCTTGAGCTTGTAGTTTTTGCCCAAGAAGTGCAACTCCATCTTGCCGGTGTAGTCGGTAATCGGCGAGAAGCTGTTCAGTTCTTCGATTAGCCCCTCTTCCAGGAACCAGCGAAAGCTGGAACGCTGAATCTCGACTAAGTCTGGCAACGTATAGTTAGGGGCTGTATAAGTCGGATTAGTCATGCGTTTCCTCTTACAGGGTCAGTCAGCGTCGGGTCATTAGAGTGCGAACCAAAGTACGTCCCCGCCCTCTTAGGCGGGATTTAATCCATCAGGATAGGCGATACTTAGCACAGCACGCTTGTTGCTAGACAGTTGGTTTTTAGGAGCCAATAAGGTTCTAGCAACTGAAAAGGTCAGTTTTTGGCTTGTTGCAGCAACAAGATGGTCTTTAGGAATGACTATTGTCTCGAACTATGAGTTCACTCTTTTCAAAAAATTAAGGTTTTTTGGACAGACACGATTACCCGCGCCTGTACAAGGTTGCAAATAAGCCTTGTTGGTCTTTTTGGGGAGTCAGTTGCAGCAATTGGGTAGGTGCGGGGGAAATTTTATTCATAGTAACTCTTCTTAATGTTATTATGACGCACAGAAACTTTATTGGAGCATTCCGTGCTTGTAGAGGGTTGTTTGGCTTGAAGACGGCTCTTGAGCTGGGTTAAGGCTCGAAAGCCATCCTACACATTTAGCTTGCCAACTTTTAAGTCTTCATTAAACCCCTCGGGGAGGGCAAGACCAAATAGCTGACAAGCATTTTGCGTTGTCTCTTGCGCGAGAGTTTCTAGAGAGACATTCCGCAGGCGGGCGACACACTCTGCCACATGGCGGACATAGGCTGGTTCATTCCGTTTGCCTCGTTTGGGGACGGGGGCAAGGAAGGGACAATCGGTTTCGATTAAGAGGCGATCGCTTGGCACCATTACAGCAGACTTTTGAATCTCGGTGGCGTTTTTAAAGGTCACAATCCCACTAAAGCTGATGTAAAAGCCCAGATCCAAGAACCACTGGGTCTCTTCGGGTGTCCCTCCCCAACAGTGCATCACTCCACGAACTGACCCGATACGTTCCCAAAACTCCTGCAACAAATCCCGCATAGCCGCAGCGGCATCGCGGCAGTGGATAATCACAGGTAAGTCTAGCTCAAGAGCGATCGCGAGTTGCGCTTCAAACACCGCTTTTTGCTCTTCCTGGTTCTCAGCTTTGAAAAAATCCAACCCCATTTCACCAATTGCCACTACCCTGTCATTAGCACGAGCCAAGGACAAGATCTGATGGTTCATCTGAGGTGTCCATTTCTCGGCATCCAAGGGATGCAAGCCTACAGCAAAGGAGAGTTCAGGGAATTGGTCAGCCAGGGCTTGAATGCCAGCAGACTCAGCCGGTTCCACACAGGAATGCACAAGACGCACCACGCCAGCTTCACGCCAGCGAGTGCATACTGCCTCCAGATCGGACTGGAAGACATCAAAGTTGATATGGACATGAGTGTCTATCAACTGCATCGGCACAGTCTACTGTCTGTTTTCAAAAATTTATGCGGCTTGAGCAAGAGACATGGAAGAGGTGAGAACGCCTGCACAGGAGGGCTCAGTGAGCTTTCCTCTAAAAGAACCAGGGCGTTCCTTAAGAAGCCGTGGATTCATTTGAAGAGGCGTTGAGTTGAGGATCTGCCCGTTTGAGGGTTTTAGCAAGACGGGATTTCTTACGAGCACCGTTATTGGGATGTAACACTCCTCGTTTTACAGCCTTATCAATCTTGCTGTAAGTTACCGCCAGCCGACTTTGTACTTCTTGCAAGGATTCCGGACTCGGTTGCCGCGCGTAATCTTCTACGGCGGCGAAGTATTTCTTCATCAGCGTCTTCACTGCTGATTTATAGGTTTTGTTACGAACGCGGTTGCGTTCGGCAATTTGTATACGCTTGCTCGCAGACTTACTATTAGCCACAGTACTATGTTAGAAAACCTTGCTTTCGACAACTACCAAAATACCAGAAGAACCAATATAACATCTATTCCGAAAGTATCGCGAGGCTCCAAAAATCCAGGTTAAGCTATAGGAGTGAGCCTGGGTACGATGCACCCCTCTCTCAAGAGGAGACTTCTCAACCTGGTCTCAAACGGCTCATACCTATTGATAGGCACTCCGACTCCATGCTGCGAATCATTACTCAGCAGGCTGAGGCACAAACTGAACTACGACGTATCTGCGATCGCACTTCCCAAGACCAAATTGTTCACAAAGAGTCAACGGTGCGGGAAGTTCTCCAGGCGGTCAAACGCTTGGGAGATAAAGCGCTCCTGCACTACACAGAAGAATTTGATCAGCAAATCTTGAGTCCTGAACAACTGCGTGTCAGTGGATCGGAACTGGATGCTGCCTACCAACAGGTGTCGAAGGAATTACTCGATGCCATTCAGTTAGCCGGTCGCCAAATTGAGGCATTTCATCGGCAGCGCGTCCCAAAATCATGGGTGCAATTTGGTGACGATGATGTGGTCTTAGGTAAGCGCTATACACCAGTAGACCGGGCAGGACTTTATGTTCCCGGTGGTAGGGCGTCTTATCCCAGTGCGGTGTTAATGAACGCTATCCCGGCGAAGGTGGCTAAAGTTCCTCGGATTGTGATGGTAACGCCCCCAGGACCCGACAAAACAATTAATCCTGCGGTCTTAGTTGCGGCACAGGAAGCCGGGGTTCAGGAGATTTATCGAGTTGGGGGTGCTCAAGCGATCGCGGCTTTAGCTTACGGTACAGAAACGATTCCCAAAGTGGATGTGATTACAGGTCCAGGCAACATTTACGTCACCCTGGCAAAGAAACTGGTCTACGGAACCGTGGGAATTGACTCGCTTGCCGGTCCATCCGAGGTACTGATTATTGCGGATGAGGTCGCTAACCCTGTATACATTGCCGCCGATCTTTTGGCACAGGCAGAACATGACCCAATGGCAGCGGCAATTCTGCTGACACCAGATTTCCAACTGGCAAAAAATGTGCAGAGAGAAGTCGAACGGCAACTGCAAGATCATCCACGACGCGTGCTAACAGAAAAAGCGATCGCCCACTATGGTCTAATTGTCATTGTTGATTCTCTGGAAGCGGCGGCTGAACTCTCCAACGAGTTTGCACCCGAACACCTGGAACTAGAAATTGCCGAACCTTGGGACTTACTCGAAAAAATCCGCCATGCTGGTGCGATTTTCCTAGGTCACTCAACCCCCGAAGCTGTAGGAGATTACCTAGCAGGTCCAAATCACACGTTGCCCACTTCCGGTGCCGCTCGTTACGCCTCTGCTCTAGGTGTCGAAACTTTTATGAAGCACTCCAGTCTGATTCAGTATTCATCAACAGCGCTCAATAAAGTTTCCAGTGCAATCCAGGTGCTTGCACAAGCTGAAGGTTTACCGTCCCACGCTGACTCTGTGCGCTTGCGGACGCAAGGAAATCTCAACGATTAGCATTGGTTGACGTAGAGCTTCTTAAGTTTCTCTGCTAGTCAATTGGCTGTGTCACCGTCCGTCTGCTAGACAAAACTCTGATCAAGGGTGACAATCCCAAATAGCTAACGGCTAATTGCTAAAGCTGATCGCTGATTAGGAGAGATTTTGGTGCTAAAGACAATTCTTGTTGCCCTCGATAGTTCCGAGCTATCACAGTATGTGATTCAGAGCCTGGATGAACTTCAAATACAACCACCAACCAAAATAATCCTTTCTCATGTTATTCCCTCGCCAGAGTCTGACATGGAAATGGCAGTTGATCGACCTCACGCTTCAGAGGAACTGACCTATCGACACATTGAAAAACAACTGCAATCCTACCAGGCTGAGCTTCCCTGTGAAAGCGAACTAGAGATTGTCACCGGCGATCCTGCCGTTGAAATCGT
>DATNQP010000330.1:0-12636 GCA_036703965.1 Leptolyngbyaceae cyanobacterium | reverse complement strand
CCATTTCGTTCTAATGTCGTGGCTAGTAGTTAGCGGTGCAATTTGTCGTGATAGGCACTGAAATATAGCTAAAGACCGCCAAATTCTCCTAGAGCTATATAAAGACTTTGGGAAGTATGAAAAACGTCCCTAGACAGATTTCAACGCTTGATTGTAGTCCTGTCAATCTACCGTTAGATTGATAAGGCTTTATTAGTGTGGCTTTTGCGTGGAACTCGCTTGATTCAACCGACACTTCAATAATATTAATAAATATTAATAAAATAAAAGAAATTCCTATACCCTCAACCGGAACATGTCTGACCAGCCTTTAGGTAAACCCCGCCCTCTGTGGCAAGTCATTGTCTTTTCAGTCGCCACCCTCATGCTCTACTACGGCTGGTACAAGTGGATTATCCAAGAAGAACTACGACGCTATAACGGCTATGGTTGGACAGGTACGCTGTGCTTACTGCCGTTTGTCTTGGGTGTAGCGGTTCCTCAGGCTTTATGGCGGCTTGACCCGGATGTGCCTGGATGGTTCGGTTGGTTTTCACTGCTGGGTGTCATCTGGATATACATTGTTCAGTTCAAGCTGTATCGCACGGTTAACAGACTGTACCGCGAAGCCGGAATGAAGGAACCGCTTGTAGTCTGGTGGATGTTTGTACCAGGTCTAAATTTAATCGTCGGCTTGAGACAAATTCACTTCTTGAGCGAATATTGGGCAAGGAAACAGGATATTACGGTTAAAGACCCAGTTGCCCAGAGCCTTCCTTTTCTTTCAGCCAATGCCTAGCGCAACATAGTCGTTTGTAGGGGCACGATGGATCGTGCCCTTAGTGCGTGGCGTATGCAACTGAGAACCGCTATGGCAGTCCTAAATGATTCGTGAAGACGAGATACCCGACTTTTTTAAGAAGTCGTGTATCTGAACCGCTGGCATCTCACAACTCAAATAGGATTGCTCTATAGATCAAGCGATCGCTTTGCCCACCCTTAGCCGATGGAAATGTTACTCAGAGAGTAAATACGGTCTTAAGAGTTTTGAGCTTGCCAGTATCTATGCCACATTCAAGTTTAGAGATAGGATTCAAGCTTTTCCACTTGCTTTTACTGGCTGTAAAAATAATATCGGCTACCTTGTCTGGATCAACGGCTTCAAACCCGCCTATTTTGTTGGTTGATAAGTAGTTGAGACGGTCAAAAATCTCATTTCTGGAGGCACGTTTAATACTGATAACTTCTGGTGCAGGTTGCAGGGGTTCTGGCTTTGGTGGGGGTGAAATATAAAAAACTTTAGCAAGAGCATCTAACTTCTTACCCTTAGTAATCCCACATTTTAGGTTTGTAATTGGGTTGAAATTTGACCAATTGTCTCGATCAGCTTCTGCAATTCGATTAGCAGCTACAACTACCTTCACACCTTTCAAAGGGCTACCAGGTTCTGCAATTAAGGCGTTGAGGGCGGCTAAAATAGTTTCTCTAGATGCTGTATTTAGATTAACTTTAGGAATGGTTTCTCGCGCCAGAATTTTAGCTTGTTCAATGTTTGGTGCCGTTGGATCAATCACAATGCACCACACTCGCTCTAATTCAGCTTGTTGAGCAACTGCATAGACAAAGTGATTACTGACAACTTGATACTTGTCATCTACTTCTTTGACAATGATAGGAACCCAATTACGACCGCTTGCTTGTCTGACTGCGTCTGCTGCTGCGGTAACAATAAATTCTGATTCTGTAAACTCTTGCCCTGGTTCAATATCAGCTAACGGTAAGTACATCAGCTTCCCAATATCATCAAAATCACTCATAACAAAAAGTACTCCTTCCCTAAAGCAAGATAATATTCTTTAACAATGATGTTCCTGAGAACTGCCGGAACCCTCTCAAACGCAGAATTTGCAACTATTGCATAGCGGGGAAGGCTGAATATTGTTTTGTTACCATTTTTAGATTTTGGCCAGTAGTATGGTTCTAAATCAAAACTAGATTGTTGTTTTTCTCTTTGAATAATCTTTGCAATTTCAGAGTTGGCAGTATTAAGGGCAGGCTGTGTTATTTTATCCCCGCTGAAAAAGATTGGCAAAGCAGTTGGCCCGCCATCTTTTCTAACTTTCTTAACTTCTGGTATAAACTCTGTGATTACTCTAGCTGAATTTTCTAGAGATGCAAAATCACTATGCTTTGTGGGAATGAGAACAACATCAGAAGCATAAACTCCACTTTTGCTAAAAAATAGCCATTGTGTAGGACAATCAATTAGTATATAGTCATAAAGCTTTAAAAAAACCTTAAGCAATTCTCGCAATCTTGCTGCTCCCTTTTTAATTTGTGCGGCTGAATTGCTATCTGTGTATTTTTCCATTCTTACATCTGAAGGGATAACATCAAATACCCAGTAGTTTGTGGAGCGAATTTCTATGGAAAAAGGCTGAATTGTATCCAAAACATTTAGGGCGGTATTAGCCAAACAATCATATAAACTAATTTTTCCCATTTGGAGTCCAAGAGATTTTGTTAAATCTCTTTGTGAATCAAAGTCAACTAGGAGAACTCTCTTATTCTGTTTCCGTAGAACAGCTGCCAAATTTAGAGTTGTTGTAGTTTTGCCCACGCCGCCTTTATTATTGTAAATACAAACAGTTAAGGCTTGGGGCGGATTATCGAGCTGTTGTTTAATATGAGCAACAATATCATTAATATTATCTTTTTTAATTAGAAGGCAGGGAGTTTGGGGAATGACAACCTTGCCATGCCGTCGAAATAACTGGATATAAGTAGCATTAGTTATAATTCCCCACTGAGCTGTTTGACATTTAGGAGCAAGCAGATATTTCTCAATCTGCTTCCTAGTTTCTACATATTTTGGAGTGCTTTCTGATAAATTAATCGTGGCTCCAGCGTCTGTTGCCCGTCCCTTTACTTCAACAAGTAAGTATGGATTAGCTTTAGAGACTCGAAAAATATCACCAACACTATTCTTGCGAGCGGCAAAGTCTACGCTGTCAGCACCTCTACCCGTCTTGAACTCTGGAACTTGCTCTTGCTGACTAAATCCAAGAAACTCTAGAAGGGGTGCCACAAAATCTTCACTGACAATAGGTTCAGGTGCATTGGGTGGAATGCTGTCTAAAATCTCGTTCCAGTCTGGACTTATCATTATTTATACCTAAGAGGAGCAGGGCAGTCCGGTCAATTTCCAATGTAATCAATATTTCTACGATTCGCACCACCGTACTTTTTGGGATTTAACCTTTCCTAGAAAGTAATACACAGTAAGAACAACAAAAATGCTCCTATTCTTCATGAATTAGGAGCGCCATGAATGTCTTTGTGTGTTAGCATTTTTTCTACGATTCGCTATTAGTTAGAGGCCCATCAATATCGAGCGATCGCACTAAAAAAGCCCACTCATCAGCAAGTTCCTCGATAATCTTAGTAGTAGGCTTTCCAGCACCATGTCCTGCCTTTGTCTCAATTCGGATTAACACAGGTTTTTCCCCTGCATGAGCCTCTTGCAAAGCAGCAGTAAACTTGAAACTATGAGCAGGAACCACCCGGTCATCATGGTCAGCTGTAGTAATCATCGTTGCTGGGTAAGCCGTTCCCGGTTTCAAGTTATGCAAAGGTGAGTAAGTGTATAAAGCCTGAAACTCCTCTGGATTATCGGGGGAACCGTAATCAGAACACCAAGCCCAGCCAATGGTAAACTTGTGGAATCGCAGCATATCCATTACGCCAACAGCTGGCAGTGCTGCACCAAATAAATCTGGGCGCTGAGTCATACAGGCACCAACTAACAAACCGCCATTACTACCACCCGCGATCGTTAATTTTTCCGGTTTAGTGTAGTTATTATTAATTAGCCACTCTGCCGCTGCAATGAAATCATCAAACACATTCTGCTTATTCAGCTTTGTTCCTGCTTGATGCCATTCCTCACCATACTCACCACCGCCGCGCAGATTCGGGACTGCATAGACGCCTCCCATTTCCATCCACACTAATCTGCTAACCGAGAAATTGGGAGTCAGGGAGACATTAAAGCCGCCGTAGCCGTAGAGGTATGTTGGATTATTTCCATCCAACTGTAACCCCTTCTTATGGGTGATAAACATCGGCACTTGAGTGCCGTCTTTACTACTGTAGAAAACCTGCTTCGTCTCGTAGTCATCGGGATTAAAGTCAACATGAGGCTGACGGAAAAGAGTACTTTCACCACTCACCATGTCATAGCGATAGATGGTTGCTGGTGTCGTAAAGCTAGTGAAGGTATAGAACGTTTCTGTGTCGTAGCGCTTGCCTCCAAAACCACCAGCTGAACCAATTCCCGGTAAGTCTACCTCTCGGATAAAGGAACCATCTAGGTCAAAAATCTTGATGGATGAGCGGGCATCTTTCAGGTAGTCTGTAACAAACTGATTATTGAGCAAGCCAACACCTTCGAGGGTTTCAGCCGCTTGGGGAATCACTTCTTGCCATCCTCCCTTACTCAGGCGAGAGGAGGGAGGGTTATTGATATCTATGGCAATAACACGACCACGAGGAGCATCCAAATCAGTGCGGAACCAAAAGACTGAACCATCATTATCAATAAAGCTAAAGTTAGCCTCAAACTCGCTAATGAGTTCCACCACTGGGGAATCGGGTGTTGCCAAGTCTTTGTAGAAAACCAGGTTCTTAGGGTCAGTCCCTCGATCAATTGAGATAATAAGGTAGCGACCGTCCTCTGTAACACCAGCGCCGAACATCCATTCTTTCTGGTCAGGGCGATGATAAATTAAGGTATCTTCTGACTGTGACGTACCCAGTTTGTGATAATAGAGCTTTTGGTAATAGTTAATATCTTCTAATTTAGTTGCTTCATTCGGCTCATCATAGCGGCTGTAGAAGAAACCTTGACCATCATGAGTCCAAGATGCACCCGAAAACTTCACCCATTTAAGATGATCGGACAGGTCGTTACCTGTATCAATTTCTCGTACTTTCCACTCGTTCCAGTCAGAACCCGAAGTAGATAAACCATAAGCCATGAGCTTGCTATCTTCAGTAATAGACAAGCCGGAAAGGGCAACAGTACCATCTTCGGAAAGGGTGTTTGGGTCAAGCAATACGGTTGGCTCAGCGTCAAGAGACGTTAAGGTATAGAGGACACTTTGGTTCTGAAGACCGTCATTCTTGAAATAAAAGTAGCGGTTCCCTTCTTTAAAAGGAATCCCATATTTTTCGTAATTCCACAGCTGAGTCAATCGCTGTTTAATCTGCTCCCGTACTGGAATTTCCGCTAGATAACCAAAAGTGACTTTATTCTGCGCCTCTACCCAAGCTTTTGTTTCCTCTGAGTCTGGATCTTCCAGCCATCGATATGGATCGGCTACTTCTGTACCGTGGTAGTCATCAATTTGGTCAGCTTTGCGCGTTGATGGATAGACAAAGGCTTTGCTGGGAGATTGCATAATATGGGATTATTCGCAGTATTGTCTAGTTTAGCGTTGTTACTGGCTTGCTCTTTTGTCAGATGACATCGGGGGAATGTCCATCTTCTTCCCCGACTACCCAACCTTGCCGAGGATAAGAACCATCATCCACTCATTGGTCTAGGGCGATGGCAGTGGGCAGTTCTCTCGGCAATAAACTTCAACTAAACCAATAGATGCCGTTTTTTGATATTTGTTTGTCTCTTTTAATTCTGTTTTGGATGAGGGATAACTTCCTGCCAATTGCTGAGCTTGAGGGCCTTTAGTACGAAAAGCGATCGCTTTTGAGGGTAGCTTGGCAAATTTGACGTATTCTCTAGACTCGTTGAGGGTGTTGTAATACAACGTGGCATCTCCATAAACTGCTTCAGCCTGTGTGAGCAGTGTTCCAGGACCAATGCCTTGAGCGGTTCGATAATCAGGATTGTCAGTCACTAACGCTTCAATAACATCGGAATCCGCTAGGGGTGCCCCGGCTGGGTAGAGAATGTAATATTGCTCTTTTCCGGATTGGATAACCGCGATCGCATCAAAATCCACAATAAAAGGTGACTTCACCTGAAATTCAGCGTTTCCTGCCAGCAATTGTTTAAGTTGCCCCAATGTCATTCCCACCTTAGCCGGTCCAATGCCTTCAGCGGAGATAAGTTGATTTTTACCAGGCATGGCAGAATTGGGAGTGGCAGCCGTCGAACTCTGTGTAGGTAATGAGTTCGTTGCCTGGGGTGTATTGATGCTAACGGGTGGAGTTGCCGCTGTTGGACTTGCAGTAGGCGATGACTTCGCTGTAGGAGTGCTCACTGATGGAGACAAGGTCTCTTGGGTTGAAGGACTTTTTGCCTCACCACAACCCATGAGCGCTATCAAACAACTAGCTATAAGAGTGATTTCGAGCTTACCCATCCTAAAACCTGTACTCTAACTCAATTCTCATTCAACAGTTACCGTTGGTCACTGATTTAACTAATGGGGTTTGGGGTGGATAAGTCCCCCGCTATAAATAAGGGCGATTTCCAAGGACTTTGGGGGAAAGAAATTGGCTGTCAAGTCGGGCTGTCGGGGGCTTTTTGCCTAGACAAGTGGCGTAGGGCAGCAATCTCCAATAGCGATGTTGGAAGCCCACACTATAATGCCTAAGCATTTAGTGTGGGAGCAGTCACGGTCTCTACTTCAGGTTGAGGTGGAGCGGGGAGTGATAGAGCGAGTTGGTAAAGTTGACGACGAGGGAGTTTGGTCAACTGAGCTAACTGGCGTGCTGCTTGCGATCGCGATATTCCCTGAGCCATTATCTGGTATAACTCCTCTTTGAGGGCATCCTCTGAAAGTACTGGCACCCCCAACTGCTCACCGGCAACAACGAGAGTAAATTCTCCCTTGGGTTCAAGCTGAGTATAGTGAGCGATCGCCTCCTTAATTGTTCCCCGCCAAAACTCCTCGTGCAATTTGGTTAACTCTCGTGCCAAAACAATGCGACGGTATCCTCCCAAGCAGTCCGCCAAGTCTTGCAACGTTTCCCGGAGGCGGTGAGGAGACTCGTAAAAAATCAAAGTTCTCGATTCAGCGGGCAGTACTTCTAAGCGCTTTTCCCTATCTTGACCGCTTGCTGGTAAAAAGCCTTCAAATACAAATCGGTCTGTTGGTAGTCCAGCGGCACTCAGTGCTGTAATTCCAGCAGTGGCACCAGGCACCGGAACTACTGATATCCCCGCCTCTATGCAGGCTTTGACCAATTCATAGCCCGGATCAGAGATTCCCGGCATCCCAGCATCGGTAACTAGAGCGATCGCTTTTCCCTCACTGAGTTGACTCAGCAATTCAGGTAGACGCTCATTACGATTGTGCTCGTGGTAGCTGACTTGAGGTGTCTTAATTTGAAAATGCTGCAATAGCTTGCCGGTGTGACGTGTATCCTCAGCCGCGATTACATCTACCGATTGCAAAATCCGTACTGCCCGGAAGGTCATATCCTCCAGGTTGCCAATTGGCGTCCCCACTACGTAAAGTGTTCCCACTTTTTCAGCTCCTCCCGATTTTAGATTAGAGAACCGCATATCCAAGTGCAATACCTTATTTTCGGTTGTTTCAGTAGGTACTCTACTGCTTACGACTTGTATATACGGTTGATATCCGACGTGCTTAACTGGTTAGTCGGTACATCTAGCACCAGTTTTCCTGCTTGAATGCCCAGAATACGATCACTATATTGCTTTGCCAGTTCAACTTGATGAAGATTACAGACGACGGTCAATCCCTCTTCGGCACAGAGCGATCGCAATAAACTCAGAATGGTATGGGCATTCTTGAGGTCGAGACTAGCAATCGGTTCATCAGCCAGAATTAAACACGCCTGTTGCGTTAAGGCACGAGCGATCGCGACTCGCTGCTGTTGTCCTCCCGAAAGGCGATCTGCCCGTTGAAAGGCTACATCTAGCAATTGCACTCGTTCCAAAGCCGCCATTCCTTCCCTGAGCAAGCTTTTAGGAAAAAGCCCCAGTAAACAGCGCCACAAGGGTAACTCCTGCAAGCGTCCTCCCAAGCAATTCTCTAAAGCACTGCGGCGGCGCACCAGGTTAAATTGCTGGGCAACTGTGGCAATTTGAGCGCGAGTTCGACGCAAATCCTTTGCCGAACACGTTGTCAAGTCTCGTCCCTGAAACCACACCCGTCCCTGATCAGGTCGCAACAGTTGGAGAATGCAGCGCAGCAGCGTTGTTTTCCCAGCACCACTTGGACCCAGAATTGCTGTAAAGGTGTGGGGTTCAATGGTAAAGCTGATATCTTCTAGGGCGATCGCGCCACGATTATAGGATTGTGTGAGCTTTTCAACGGTAAGCATTAGCCATTTGTTGTTTGTTGTTTGTTTTTACTAAGTAGGTGGGTGAAAATAAACGTTGCTAGTTTTAGGGATTGGGGATTGGGAATTAGGGACTGGGAACTCTTCTCCAGTCCCCAGTCACCAGTCACCAGTCCCCAGTCCCCTTTCACGACAAGTCACGTTTAATTATCCCCATCTACTTAATAACGAATAACCAACAACTAACAACCAATAACTATCCCAATCGTTGCCGCAGGTAAGCACTAAAGGCATCAATCAAACTGACCATTGTCAAAATCAGGATAAGGATAGTAGTGAGGCGAGGAAAATCGAGCAGTTTCAAGCTGACAAGCAGTTCGTAACCGATACCTCCAGCACCAACAATCCCCAAAATTACCGAGGAGCGAACGTTAAATTCCCAAAGATACAACGTTATGCCAATTAATCCTGGCAGCGCTTCGGGCAATACAGCAAAGGCAAACGTGCGGATGCGATCGCTTCCTGTTGCCTCAATGGCTTCAACTGGCTCATGGGGAATGGTTTCCAACACTTCGGCATAAAGTTTTGCCATCGAACCGGTTGTGTGACATGCGACTCCCAAGACGCCTGCAAACGGCCCCAATCCCACAATTGAAACGAACAACAATGCAAAAATGGCTGTATCAATTCCTCGTAAAAGATTGGAGAATCCCCGCAGGAGGGTTGCCAGCCAGGGTAAGGGGGTGATGTTCCGAGCAACTAAGAGTGCCAGAGGAAGTGCAACCACAATAGCTGCGCCTGTACCAACAATTGCGATCGCTAAAGTTTCCCAAATCGCCTCCAAAAAGGAGGGGAATTCCGAAAAATCAGGAGGCCAAAGCCTTGTAAGCCAATCAGCGAGTCGGGGTAGTCCTTTCCAGAATTCCTGAGGAGAAACTTCTGCGGTTTGGAGACTAGCCACTAGCACTGCCACTGCCAGCAGTCCCCAAAATCCCTGTTGCAGTAAGCGCCAGATCCCACCACGCCTGTGCTGTTCTGCTTGCAAAATTGCCTCGAAGTCTGGTGGGTGATTTCTACCGGGAGTAACTGACGACGGCAATCGTTCGGTCATTTCAACTTGTTCACCGACTTACCTGCTGCCTGAATGGGTGCGTAGTTGCTTCCATCTGAGGCGACGAAGCCGGTGTAGTTTTTCGGCAAAAACTTCTTCGCCTGCTCTGGTGTAAAATTCACTAACCCTTGCTGTAGCTTTATTCTAATCTCATCTGGTAACCCGCCCCGGATGGCAATCGGGTCATTGGGTAAGGGTTGAGATTGCCAGATAATCTTGATTTTTGACTTGTCAATTCGTCCGGTGCTAGCTAATACATCCAGGTTGCGGTCATAGTCAGAGGCGATATCGACCTGTCCGCTGATTATTGCGATCGCTTGTGCCGCATGGCTAGCTCCTTCACTATAGTCAAAGACTTTTTTGGGGTCGAGGTTGCGACGCTTAAATTCCGCTTGAGGAATCAACCAGCCAGAGGTCGAACCTACATCAGCGAGACTTAATTTCAGCTGTTTCCCGTTCTGACTTTGGGCAATGGCTTCATCTAGGGTTTTGAAGGGGGCATCAGCACGAGCCATCAGCAGGGCATAATAAGTAGGCTTGTCTTTATATTTCACCGTAGCAATCGCTTTGATTGATGGCTCATTGTGATTGGCAAGCACGTATCCCCACGGTCCTAACCAAGCGGCATCCAGAGTACCAGAGCGCAGTGCCTCCGAGATACCTACCCAGTCCTCTGTTACCGTAACCTTAGCCGGGAGATTCACCTGTTTTGCTAATTCATTAAACAGTGGCTCAAACTGCTTACGATTTTCTCCCGGTGTGGGGAAGTAGGGACCAACTCCAAACTTCAGCTGAGTCAATTTCTCAGTAGAATCACTCGCAGTATTCTGGGATGTTTGCATCGTTGGTTGACTACGACAGGCAACCATGACCATCAGAGCCAGGATTCCAAAAATGATGCCTTTAAACCAGCTTTTCACTGGAATTTTCCGAAAGTCAGTCATGTAGGGAGTGATGCACTTTGAATGATTTTGGCTTGAATGAGAACACACAACAGCTAGACATTCACCTTCAATACTAAGTTCTCAGGCGTGAGAGGATGTCACGGCACTTCCTGGGGCTGTTCTTGTAGTTGCTGATTGTCCAGTTGGTAGACTTGTACTTGATTTCGCCCCCGGTTTTTTGCTGTATAGCAAGCCGTATCAGCTGCATTCAAGATCTCCTCGGGATTCAAGCTGCAAGTGTCAATTGCGACAAGCCCGATACTAACACCGATCCGAAAGGTTTTATCCTGCCATACAAATCGGAACTCCTGAACAGACTCGTATAGCGTTTGAGCAACTCGCATTGCTTCTTCTAAAGAACATTGATAAAGCAGCAAACCAAATTCATCACCGCCTAGACGTGCTAGAGTATCGCTTCTACGGCACCGACTTTGCAGCAGGCTGCTGATTTGGCGTAGCAGTTGATCACCAGCGAGATGACCGCAAGTATCGTTGACAATTTTGAACCGATCTAAATCCATGTAACAGAGTGTGTAAGGCTGCCGTGAAATCTTCGCACTGTTAACGGTTCTCTCCAAGCATCTCTCAAACTCACGGCGGTTAACTAAACCCGTAAGGGCGTCGTGACTCGCCTGCCAGGATAGTTGCTCATTAACCTTGATGAGTTCAGCGGTACGCGCTCCCACCAGTTCTTCGAGATGTTCTTGGTAGTGTAGTAGTGCTAACTCTGCCTGCTTACGCTTCGTGATATTCTCGACCATGGTGATGCAGAATTGAGGCTTGCCCTCAGCGTCACGCACCAGGGAAACGGTGAGTTGACCCCACATCAGCTGCCCCCCCTTGCTGAGGTAACGCTTCTCTAACTGGTAGAAGTCGCGAATACCTGCCACCATCTCTTGATAGAGCGTCCCCTCAACGGTGATAGATTCTGGAGGCGTGAATTCTGTAAAATGCATTCCACTCAACTCATTTTGGCTGTAGCCCAGCATTTGTTGGAATGCCCGGTTGGTCGCTACAAGCTGTCCGGTAATGTCTGCAAGTACAATTCCAATTGCGGCATTTTCAAAGATTAAACGGAAGCGAGTTTCACTTTGTTTAAGGGCTTCCTCTGCCCAGATGCAATGCCTAACAGCGGCTTCGCTAGCGCTAATTTCCTGAGCAAGTTTTTGATTGGCGGCTTCTAGCTGAGCAGGGCTAGGCAGCGCTAAGGCTTGGGGAATCAAGATAAACAACTCTCCCGCCGTGTACAAAGATATAAAAGCCGTAATTAGCTTGATACCTCCAGAGAGCCAATAGTCTGGGTGCCAGAGTGTCCACACTGCCATCAGATGGCTCGTCCCACAAGCAATGATGAACGCCCCAAACATCAGGAAAATCCATTGAAAGGGCGCATCACGTCGCTTGTGGACGAAGTAGATCAGCATAATCGGAATTGAATAATAGGCAAGTGCAATCAGGGAGTCTGACACAATGTGCAGCCCCACTAGCTGTGGCTTCCAGAGGTAGCAGTGCCCGTGGGGAACAAAAGAGTTTGAGGTAAAGAAGCTTTTTAAAGGTTCCAGCATGGTTGTTACTGGTCTAAGAGAGCGGATAACAAACAATACTTACACGGTGCCTAGCTTGTCTTCACTCCAAGGGGTAACGAACCAGTTTATTCAGATGGAATTGGAGAGTTGAGGTGAAATCCTATCCCCCATACGACCAAACGAGGTACCGTTATGGTCGCAGTACCCCGAAGGAAAACTGATGGCAAGAAAGGGGCTTTTTATTGGAATGCTGACTTTAGACTTGGTTTACCTAAGCAGCAAGCTTCCGGGTAATAACCAAAAAGTTGTTGCCTCGGACTACACAGTCGCCGCTGGTGGGCCAGCAACGAATGCGGCAGTAACGTTTAGTTATTTGGGTAATCAAGCAACAATTCTAGGCGTCGTTGGTACTCACCCAATTACGCACCTGATTCGAGGCGATCTAGAAAGTCAGGGAGTGGCGATCGCTGACCTCGAGCCTACAACCCCTCAACCACCGCCAGTTTCTTCGATAATCGTCACTCAAGCAACAGGCGATCGCGCTGTAATCTCCCTCAATGCCACTAAGATGCAAATGAGTAGTAACCAATTGCCTGCCGCTTTTGACTTAGTGGTCGATTTAGTTCTAATTGATGGTCATCAAATGGAAGCCGGATGTGCGATCGCCCAGTTAGCAAAAGACAATAATATTCCAGTCGTCATTGATGGCGGCAGCTGGAAGCCTGGATTTGAAAAAGTGTTGCCCTTCGTTGATTACGCCATTTGCTCAGCTAATTTTTATCCACCGGGTTGCAGTACC
>DATNQP010000329.1:0-14738 GCA_036703965.1 Leptolyngbyaceae cyanobacterium | reverse complement strand
AAGTGGATAGTTGTTGATAAGGACTTCACCGATCGCGATCGCGGCTTCCAGTGCTGCCAACCACAATCCCCCACAGTAAGCGCTGATACCTTTTAGCTGCCAGTCATCAAAGGTCTGATCCGGTGCGCCAGAATTTTCGGGAATCCCATCTCCATCTTTGTCAAAGGTCTTAAGGTAGGAGAGCGTCTTTACAATCGCTGACCAACACTCCGACAAAAACTCGATGTCCTTAGCTCCCGTGAGGACAAAATCCCGATAAACCTGCAATACAAAATCACAGGCTAAATCTTTCCACTGATTACAATCCTGGTAGCTGGTGTAATTCGTCTTTTCCCAAGGATGTTCATTGGGGGCACCAAGGTCGTGGGGCGTTGCATTGGCGGCTTTGCGGATTGCTAAGGCTTGGTTATAACCAATAATTCGGGGGGTCTCGTCGTTGGTGGGGATGGCGCGTGCAAAGGCTTCTAAGACCGCTTTATCAAGTCTGGGCCAGAGCATCGCCAGGGCAAAGGAGCCATAAAGTCGTACATCCAAGCTCTCATACCAGCGGTAATCCAGGCATTCCAGGACGCCAAACTGACCTACGGGGTCGTGATCGTCCGCTGCACTCCAGAGGGTACCGCCACCCGTGAGCAGGTACAGCTCATTAAACAGCGCCATCTTGAACCAGTTGGGTAAATCCTCCCGATTTAAGATTGGCTCCTGCCAAGACTGAATGCGCTCTTGCCATAGTCCAGCGTGCTTGAGGGCGGTGCGAACAATTGACCAGGCATTGCTGCCAGTGCGACCAAAGAAATCGGTGTAGCGTCGATAATAATTCACCCCTGGGCTAAATTCAGTGACCGGGAAGTCCCAAGTTAAGATAAAGGGAATTTTGCGCGTTCTGCCAGGACGAACCGTAAATCGAATTGCGATCGCGGCAGCAATTTGTTCTCCTGGTGCCGCTGGTGTCTCATCTTGAGTATCCGCCAAGCTGCCATTCCCCGCAAACGTCTCCCAGACCTCAGCTCCATTACCACTGGGGTTCCAGCGAGTGTGATAAAACACTTCCATGCTGGGATTGGTAACGGTAGCAAAGCATAGCTGTCCTTCCCCTTCCTGAATCTCAGACGCTCCTCGCAGACTCGCTACCGCTTCGCTATCATGCAGCCTGACACGGTCTAAGAGACAGCCTACCCGGTGGTTCTCAACAATCCACTGGTTATAACTACCCGTGCTATCTCCCCAGCGTGGTTGGTAGTCATAAACTGGACTTCCATCATCTCGCACCCGCACCGGCACCCCCCCTAGCCCCCCCGGAGTTTGGGGGGGTTGAGGGGGTATCGCATTGGTAAACCAGCCCACCATATTCTGCCAGGTGAGCATAATGCTGAGAGTAATTGGCGCATCAGTAGGGTTGTGTGCTGTCCACTCGAAAACGGCGACCGGGTAACTAGTTTCTTGGTAACACCCTGCCCAGATCGGAGAAAACTGCTCACAAGTCAGTTCTGTCTGAAAGACATTGTTGTAGACAAACCAGCTACGAGGATAAAGTGCATGATAAGTCCCCGTATTCGTCTGTTGTCCGTTGTCAGTTGCTTCTTGTTCCTCTAAATTATCCCCGATCTCTGACCCCTGACCCCTGACCACTGAACTAGGATACCACTGCCACGAGTTAAGAGTTCCATCTTCCGGTGGTTCAGTACACAGGGCGTAAGCCTTAGCCGGTGAATTCTCTTGCTGCTCAAAGACACTAAACTGACACGCTGGGAGGCTTTTAAAGGTATGCTCGCCCCCATCCAGGTGCCATAAATTAAAGTCTCCCCGCGAGGAGCGACCAATGCAACCCGCCCCAAAACCCCCAAGGGGCATTCCATGCCAAGGACCATCGTCGAGATTACTAGCGTAGCGGACGGTGTAAGGGTTGTCCCAACCAATTCCGATGGGACGATTCCAGCTACACTCAGGGATTTTTGGGCGGGGTAGTTGATAGATCATGCCCTGATTTTACCGAGATTGGGCTAATGCCGTCTGCCTTTCCTTAAGCGGCTTTCATCCCCAACCGAATAAGTAGTGTTACTAACAAAGACATGATACGAAGTTGCGTTCAAACATAGTAGTTGAGACAGACGCGGGGATGCGGGGACGCGGGGACGCCCAGAAAATGAATGTGCTACGTATGAATGCAACTTGGTATGAGCAACACTTATCTAATCTACTCAGAAGCGTTACCGGGCGTTGTGACAGTTGAAAATCGAAATGTGGACTCCTATCCCGACAAATTACTTCCCGCCCTACTAAAATCAGGTGCGGGATTTTTGGATTCATAAACATTTACCTTACTGTTTAGTTCCCGGATACGCCGGGAAAGCAGACGAATAATATTAACAGCAATTCCTGGCGTCTCATCAATTGCATCATAAAGTTGCAGCTGAGTCAGCATCAGACATTCACAGGTTTCTAGGGTCGTAACTGACGCCGAACGGGGTTCAGCATCAAACAGTGACATCTCCCCAAATGTGGCACCTTGCTTGAGTTGTGCCAAATCGCGATCGCCAATGTGTACCCGTACCAAGCCGGAGACAACAATGTAAAGCGATCGCCCTTCTTGCCCTTGGGTAAAAATGGTGTGGTCAGCGGGGAAGGATAGCTCATCCATCACGGAAGCTAACCTTACTAGAAAATCGTCCCGCAGTTCCTGAAAAATGGGGACAGCCCTGACAAATAATAGACGCTCAACACTGGTTAACATCGGTTAGCGGTTAGCTGCTAGCTATTCGCGCTTATTTACTGGAGAAACCTCAAGTTTACCGTACCCCGCAGGACTAGGGACTAGGAACTAGGGACTGGGCACTGGGAAAGCCTCAAGTTTGAAGGATGAATTCAACTAAAAACTTTCCTTCCTAATCTCTAATATCTCTAATTCAACGACAGGTTGTATTTAATTACGCCTAGCTGCTTAGCTCACTTGACCCAACTCTTCAATCATCTGCTCAACTTGAGCAGCAACCAAGCGGTCTGGATCATTCTTCAGCACGGGTAACAACTCGACACAAGCACGGGGTGAGGCGGCTTTTAGGTAAGCCAAAACAGCTTCCCGGACAAAACCCGTAGGATGACGTAAACACACCAGCGTTGCTTCCGGCGTCAGACTGCAATGAGCTGTCCTTGCCAAATGAAAGCAACATGCCAAAGACCAGTCTGACAGAAAATGACGCAACTCAATCAACCGGCGCAGGCGATCGCTTGGGTGCATTGGTTGATAAGGCACCAACTCCACCAGGGACTCCAGTTTTTCTGCGGTGGAACGTCGGTCTAAAACGGCTAAAAATGCTCGTTTCGGAGGAATATCGAGTGTATTATCCAATATTTCCAACCCCATTGCAATATTCGACCGCGACTCCGACTCTAGATTAAACGCTGCCGCCTGTATTGCACTAACTGGATAAAGGAACTTCATCAGCAAAAAACACCGTTCCAGTAAATCCGTTTCCAGATCTTGTAGCGCCCGCCGCAGCAAATCCGCCTCTCGTCCCGATATCTTTTCAAGACTCAGATCGAGAACTGCCCCATAAATTTGACCCAGAAGTAGTAATTCTTGCTCAATTAACGTCTCTATCCCACTGCGACCCCATCGGTCAAGGACTCCTTCAATCCCGACTTCATTCGGCATCTTCAGCAGGATACGGAGAATATTGCGGCGTGTCGTACCCCAACTCGTCATCAGGTGTTGCACCAGACGATTCACGGCGTCTGGTGTCCCAATCTCACCCAGGGCAGTCCAAGCTTGTAACCTCACCAAATCGGGTTTATGGATATCTTCCGCCAACTCCATCAGCAACTCAATCGCTTCATTCCCAAGGCGCACTAGGGCCGTTCGGGCAGCATCGCGAGTAGATTTGTAGTACAGTCCCCGTACCAAAGAGGGATAAAACTCTTCCAAGCGTGTGGCGGCAATAACCTCTAGCAACGCACAACGTACCCGCAACGACTCATCCTGCAAAAGATTGGGGATATAAAGCCTGAGCGCTTGCAAATACTCAGCTTCTCCTAGCGCTCGCGTACCCATCACCCGCTCTCGCTCCCGTTTGGAAGTGAGCATCCGCCGCAGAGTATTGGTTGCCTCGGCTTTCTCTGTTGGTGTTCCCCGACGCAAAATTAAAGCCGCTGCTGTTCCTCGCACGGTTGGGTCAACAGCCGCGTGCAGATAAGGTTTAATGGTGCGAATATCAAGTTCTGTCTGAGTCAGCCAGACATAGCGCAACGCCAACGCCAAGACTTCTGGTGGTGGTTTTTGCTCAATCAGTGCTTGAACGTCACTCCGATAAGCCGGGTTGGGATGCTCCAACATTGCCTCCAGACTTTGGCGCTGCAACGGTGTAGACAGCCGAGGTAACAAGGGACCAAGCACTTCACCAACGTTGGTTGGGTCAATTTGGTACAAAAGTTGAATGCAAGAGCGTTTATCCGCTTCAGTACCGGGCTGCTCTAAGGCTTCTACCACTGCCCGTTTGAACGCCCGTAAGTCCACATCAGAAAAACCCAGACGTCCTTGCTCTGCACTCTTAACCAGCAAACTCACATAGCTTGAGCGCAGTAACCAAGCACTCAGCAACCAGATTAGAGAGAAAAGCACGATCGCAAAGATAAACACCCAGCTCTGCCATTGCTCTAAAACGGGCTCCAACTGAGCGGGGAATATCCAATGAAATAGTCCAATGGTTGCTAAGATGCCAATACCAGTGATGCCGGTGGTTATGGGTTCGGCAATGCCCTGTACAGAAGTCTGAACTGAATTGCGAATCGCCTCTGGCAGGGGTTGGAAGAGGACGGGTTCAATGCCAGCGATTAAGGTGTAGCGCAATAGCTCATCAATGAACCTCAGCAAGATGAGACCCACAAAAAGCCCTGTAACCAAACTTGGTACAGGAACGACGCGACCGACAAGCCCAATGAAAAAGTCCAGCACGCCTGTCAGGGTCATTAAGCCTAAGATCGACAACGAGGCAGGTAACATCATTGCGGCGACAAAGACGCCCAGCCGGTCAATAGCACGGCTTGAGATAAACCATTGGCTCGTCAGTTCAAACAACCCGAGAATGCCGCCAAATAAGCCCAGGAAACCGGCGATCTCGGAAGTATCCAAGTGTACCTCTAATTGGCTGAGATACTGGAATTCGACCAATAGATAGAGGGCTTCACCCAGGATGAAAAAGGCAAATAAAGGGATGATGTAGCGTCGCAGAGGACCGCTTGTGTTGCGAACAGCAAATTCCGACTCATCGTCTTCCACCTGCCGCATGGGTGCGTCGGGAAATGCTTGCTGGTAGCGCTGGCTCAAGTAAAACAACGTTCCTGCCCCGACAAGCATTGCTACAGCCGCGAAAATGATCACGTTGTAAAGCCCTACGAGATGCAACAGCAGCGGTAAAGAGAAGCCTGCAATCACATCAGCGACTAAGAGTCCGCTGGAAATTAGTGGATAGGCACGCTTAATTTCCCGGATATTGAACAGTTGATTGGCAGCAACCTGAGAATTGAGGTCGTTAAGGACTTCAACCGCATCAGTCCACAGCCGCAACAGAAAAACAGTAGCTAAAGCAATGAAACCGTGTAAATAGTTAAGCCCTAAAGTAAAGCGAAGTACTAATACAGGTAAAGCCGTCAGTAAAGCGATCAGCACCAAAACCCGCCTCAGGGGCAAAATGCTTTGCAGCCAAGTATACAAAACTCCTAGGCTGGAAACCATCAAGGCACTGGCGATGTAAATCAACGGCAACCGCTCAGCACGGTATTTTTCTAAGAACAGCGCAATTGAACTATTCTCAAACCAAAGCCACCCCACAGAGGTAGCGGTGTAGAACGCGAACATCAGCAATGTCCGCTCACCTTCTTCTGGGCGAAGATTCACCAACTGTAGGATTTTCCGTACCCACTCACCTTGGATGCGAGTCCCACTTTGCAGTTTCATTCTGTGTTTAGTCCTTAATCCTTAGGCTTTGGTCACTAGTCCTTAGCTACTGACCAATGACCAATCACCAATGACTAATGACTCTGAGTGCTATTTTTTGGGAGAGAGCAGCATCATCATGTTGCGACCTTCACGTTTCGGCGCTTGCTGCACTTCCGCTACTTCCTCCAAATCGATTGCCATGCGCTTGAGCAACTCCTCGGCTAGGTCACTGTGTTGAATTTCTCGACCTCGGAAGGTAATCGTCGCTTTGACCTTATCTCCATCTTTAAGAAAGCGCACGGCTTGGTTGACACGCACCTGGTAGTCATGATCCTCAATCTTGTAACGCATCTTCACTTCTTTGACATCAGCGGTGTGCTGCTTCTTCCTAGCTTCGCGGGCTTTCTTCTCCTGTTCAAATTTGTACTTGCCGTAGTCCATAATGCGACACACCGGCGGATCTGCCTTGTCACTAACCAAGACGAGATCCAACTCCTTTTCCTCTGCGATACGCAAAGCTTCTTGAGGCGAGATTATCCCCAGCTGTGTCCCATCCATATCGATGGCTCGGATTTTAGGAAACCGGATTCTTTCGTTAATTTGGGGGAGATCGCGTTGGCGTCTTTTATCAATCACAGGCGTCTGGTTAATTTCTACAGTTAGTGGGTTGACAAGGAGTAGCCTTAATTTACACTTGTCATTCTACTGAGTCTTATCAAGTTTCTGTCTAGGTTGTTAACGTATCTTCCAAAATGGCTGGGGAAATCAGAACTTTAGGGGATGTAATGGCGTCCCTCTAAGACACCCAGGTCAGAGGAAGCAACTAAAATAAAGAAGGTTTTGTAAACGTTTTTGAAGTTGAGGCTTTTTGTGACAACGTCTGTGCCTTGGCAGCAACGAGTTGGTAGTCAACGAGACTGGGTTTGGCGAGGTTGGCAAACCCGCTATACCTATTTTCGCGCACCGCAAAGTGATAAAGAGCCAACAACACCGGTAATGTTGCTGCATGGGTTTGGAGCCTCGATTGGGCACTGGCGTCAGAATCTAGAAGTCCTCGGTCAGCATCACACCGTTTATGCCTTGGACATGCTGGGTTTTGGGGCATCGCGGAAGGCATCAGCTGACTACAAGATTGACCTCTGGGTTGACCAAGTTTATGAGTTTTGGCAAACCTTTATCCGCCAGCCGATGGTATTGGTGGGTAACTCGATTGGCTCACTGGTTTGTGTTGCAGCTGCCGCCGCTCATCCAGAGATGGTCAAAGGGATTACCATGATCAATTTACCGGATTTTTCACTGCGAGAGGAAGCGCTTCCCGCTTGGCTGCGACCGATAGTCTCAACCATTGAAGGTCTTGTTGCGTCACCAGTGGTTCTAAAAAGCCTTTTTTATGTGGTACGACGCCCACCAATTGTCCGGAAGTGGGTAGGACTCGCCTACGCTACCCCAGCTGCCGTTACAGCTGAGTTGGTAGAGATTCTGACGGGACCTGCTCAAGACCGGGGTGCTGCGGCTACTTTTAGCGCCCTCTTTAAAGCAATGACCTCTGCCGAGTTTGGTCCCCGCGTTAAAGCTGTTTTGCCAACATTAAACATTCCTTTGCTTTTGATGTGGGGGCGTCAAGACCGGATGATTCCCCCCAATTTGGCACGTCAATTTGTTGCTCTCAACCCTAATTTAGAGTTAGTTGAGTTAGATGATGCAGGTCATTGTCCCCACGATGAATGCCCTGAGCGGGTGAATCAGATTCTGCTAGACTGGCTGGCTGCTAAGTGTCCCGCTCCATCGATAGGGTTGGGAACTTCTGAGAGCCTTAATCAGACGGTTGACCCTTGCATTGAACTACGAGAGAATTCTCAGGCGTGGACGCGCTTGAACCCTAAAAATCGAAATTAACTCCTTCGTTGTGAGCGATCGCCTAGGAGAGCGTAGCTGAAAATAACTCTCTAGGTGAGAGAATCGTGTTTGGGAGTAGGTGGAGGATTCATGGCAAGGGATAAAAGCCTGATGTTAGGTATTGTTAACACTGGCTGCGTTGTCTGTTGGAGTCTAGGTAGTGGGCTGGCGCTCAACTTTGGGCACTTGCCCGCTGTTGCCGTTGACGCTAATTCATTCATCCAAAAGCTGGCTCAGGTGACACCGGCAATGACTGTCAACCGACCGATTCTCAGAATAGGTAGCGAGGGTGCGGCGGTATCTGAACTTCAGACAGCTCTTAAGCTTTTAGGGTATTACACTGATGCTGTGGATGGAGTTTATCGAGAAAGTACAGCGATCGCTGTCTCTCAGTTCCAGAAAGTAGCAGGTTTAAATGTTGATGGCATCACAGGACCCGCTACTTGGGATCGTCTGCTCCCCAATATGCCATCAGCTGAAACACCTCCTCCGACCTCCTCAAATAACCCAGCAGTTGAAATACCCCCTCCAACCTCCTCAACTAACCCAGCCTCGGCTTTCCCAGTTCCCTCTTCACTTCAAACAACAACAAGCCATAGCGATCGCCCTTCCACAATCCCTGCCAACTCTCCCCCCGTCGCCAACCCCCAACCCACAGCGGTTAGTTTGCCAATTCTCCGGCTGGGTATGCAAGGTCCAGCTGTAGCACAGTTACAAGAGCGGTTGAGAGCCTTGGGCTTCTTGAAAGCCTCAGCAGATGGCCGCTTTGGCTCAGCAACCCAAGCCGCTGTTCAAGCTGCTCAACAGAACTTCAAGCTTAATCCAGACGGTGTTGTTGGACCTGCCACTTGGAGTGCTTTACTGCGCTAGGAGCAGCCTACCAGGTACGGTTACGATTAGCCCTGACCTGTTGAGCCTGAGAACGGTTTACATCATCTAAAAAGACCCTGGTTTCTTCTACCAAGCTATCGAGCCGCTGACAATCTGGGCTTAGGCAAACCTCATTGGGGTTGCCTGGACGTCTGGCAAACCGGCGTGGCTCGACTGGTGCGGAGGCATTACAGCAACCGGCAGAGGCGTCTTCTAGTTCTTGGGAAAGACGTCGGGCATTATTCAGAATCTCTGGAGAGAGTTCGCCACCGTTCTCAAAGATCGGTGCTGTATTGTTCCAGATATTAGTTCCTGTAATATCTGACTGGTTGGGAGGTACAGCGCTGGCAGGAAGTGTGCTCAACCCGCTGCTGACCAGTGATGTGCCAATAAGCCAACCAATCCATTTCCTTCTATACATGACTCTCGCTACCACTTAAATACCTAAAACTTGAATGCCAAACCAGTACCTAAGACAAACCGAGTTCCATCCCCCGCACCTGTGATGTCGCGCACTGCCGGAGTAATTACTAGAGGGATGTTTTTAAAGGGTGCGATGGAAAGCCCAACTCCCAAATCTTGCCCACTCCACTCGGCGATCAGGCTGACGGGTTGAGCCACTCGGACGGCGATGTTGCCGAAAACGTTGATATTGTGTGTATCGTCGTCTACAGCCTCCTCACTCCGGAACTGTCCATTCCCTACACCGACCGTAATTGCTACCCGGCTAAACGGCAATGTGATGTCATCTCGGGTTCGGAAAACTTTAGTAACAACGCCATAGAGGGAGTGTTCAAAGTCATTGCGATCGCCAAGGTTTAAAAAGCCATTCCAGCCAACCGCTACGGCAAAGTCATTGGGGAGCTGGCGATGCACTTTGATGTTAAAGCCGCCGCTGCCAAAATCCCGGTTTGATCCGAAGCTAGCGATCGCATAAGACACCTCCACGCCTACTGATTTCCTCGCATCCCCTAAACCAATTCCAAACCCTATGGCACCGTCATCGACGTTACTGTATCGGGTTCGCTCTTGATAAGTAGCGCTGATAAAACCAGTGTTATTATCGATGCCAAATCCCGTCGGAATAACAATACTGAGAGCTGGTGAAGCTTGAAATTCCCCAACATCCTTTGGTTCCTCCAACGCCCGCAGCTGAGACTGTAGAGCTTCAACTTCGAGACAGGGTTCTGTTGCTCTTGGTACATCTTGTGGCACAACAGCAGGATTCTGTTGAGGACTAACAGTTTCTTGGGAAGCAGGAGTGTAAGAATTCTCAAGGTTGGTTGCAGTCGGCTCTAAGGGTGAAACTTCCTGTAAATCCGCAGCGCTGTGACTTTGTACATCCGCAAGCATCGTTGCTGAAACCCGCTGGGATGCTACAGACTCTCGTACTGGTATCGTGTCCTCTTTTTGGGCTGACTTTTGCCCCAGTGTTACCTCGGTTTCTGGCGGTGCAATGCCGATACTCGTGGCTTGAGAGACAGGACTCAAGACAGTTGGCACAACAACTTTTTGAGCATCCCGATCAGGCGGAGTTATTGGAGGCTCTGAACCTCGCACGGCTTCCGGCGCAAATTCTTGTACAACAATAGATTCCGGTGATGCGATCGCCCCAGCTACACGCTGCGCTAACGTGCTACCTGTGCGTTCAAACTTTGCCTTTTGTGAGGCTAGTTCTTCAGTCATCTGGGGAAGAACAAAATCACCCCCCTCTTTAATTTGAGGCTGATTTGCGAAACCGCTCGTAGGATTCGCCAATGCTTGATGAGATAAACCCTGAGTCGCCAGCGTCGCTAAGGTATAAATAGCAACACTCGGTACACGCTGCCGGAAGGAAACCAACCGATAGTCAAATTCTTCAGGTAAATCAGTTGTATCAGGCTGGGCTTTACCTGTGTCAAACCTACTAACAGGCAGTAAATCTTGATGACAAACGTTAGAGACAGGCTCTGTTGGCACAAACAAGCTCTCAAGTAAAGGGCTGTCCCTTTATACGGAAGCTCCGGTAACAATCAGGACAGCATAAATTACTCCAGCAAGCTGTTAGCTAGCTTGATGCCCAAATCTTCTACTCTGTGCCAACTTCTTAATCGGTGATAACTGCCCTCCTTCGGCGGGGGTATGGACCTTCCTCTGTTTTGGATTTTGATACAAGGATTCAGCCAACTACTGAAAGTCGGCTAATCATCCAAAATCCAAATGATTTTGTAAACCCAGCGAATCGAAAGCTGGCTAATTACCTTGTATAAGCAGCATTAAGCAACACAGCCAACACTGATTGAATCGCCCGTAGTTCTTCAGGAGGAGTACTTAAAAACTCATCACTACTGCTATTAATCAATGCATTGTAAGCGGCAACCACTGTTCTGAACTTAGCTGGATCGACCTGACCCCTGGCAGTCAGCCCTCGCAGGCTAGATACTAGGTTCCGGGAGACAGTTGGACTTGTCCCAGCGTTAACCAAGGCGATCTCAATTTGCCTACCACAAACCTCAACATTGCCGGTTCTTGCCAGGACACATTGTAAGCTTTGTTGCACTGGTCCTGGAATTGCGGTAGGGGTAACCGTGGCAACAACCGGCAAGTTTCCCGATGCCAGTTGTACGTTGACTGAATTTGCCGCCCTATTTACGGCGTTCCTAATCTGGGGGGTTCTGAATGCTGTTATCGATCTGCGACCGCCACCAGTGGCAAAGCCCCCGACAATATCACTGGTTGTAATGATGGTGCCGGTGATATCTGACTGGTTGTTACTCTGAGCTTGTGCCTTTGGTGTGTTAGAAACAACACTAGAAATCGCTAGGACAAAACCCAGTGCAAAATGTAAAGGAAGATACCTAATGTTCATAACTTTCACTTTGTGAGCGATGACTTAGAAAGATACACCGTAACCAACACCCAGGATGAATCGGGTACCATCACCAGCTGTCCCCGTCACGTCAGCGGCCGCTGGGGTGATGACAAACGGCACACCACGGAATGGGGTAATCGAGGCTCCCAGGTTCAAATCTTGACCCGTCCATTCGGCAATCAGGTTAATAGGTTCAGCCACTTTTACACCAATACTGCCAAACACATTGGGATCGCCGTCTTTGTCATCAATGTTCTCTTCTGTGCGAAAACGACCGCCGCCAATGCCTATAGAGGCAGTAACCCGGCTCAAGGGTTCAGACGTGTTCTCTCGTAGAGGAAACACTTTACTAACGACACCGTAAACACTTTGACCGCCATCAGTATCGCCCCAGGTAATCGCATTCTCTACACCGACTGCAACTGCCAAATCATTGGGCAACAACCGATGAAGCTTAAAGCTAATACCACCATTTTCCCAAAAACCTGACCGGAACGTTGAGTAAGAAGTAGCCGCCGCTTCTAGAGCAACGAGCTTTTGAGCATCGCCCACACCAAAACCCAGCGTGAATGCGCCATCATCTCGGTCAGTAAAGCGGGCTCTTTCTTGATAGGTTCCTCCAAAGAAGACGTCACCAGTTTGAGCGCCAAAAGCGGTTGGTGTACTAATACTGGAGCCGCCGCCAAAGATTCGCCTGAGTAGTTCCACCACCGGCGGTTCCGGAAGTCGATACTGTTGTCGCAGAGCTGCCACTTGTTCGGGTTGCTGAGCCTGGGGCTGGGGCTGGGGCTGGGGCGGTGTCGCAACGGGTTGGTAGCCGACGACGTACTGAGCAGCAACATCCGTAGCACTCAGCTGTGGTAGTTTCCCTTGCTTGACTAAAGCCTGGTAGATAAACGATGCTACCTCAGCACGGGTTGCGCCCTGATTGGGATTTAATAACGCAACATTCGGGTAATTAACAACCAGCTGATTGAGGGTTGCCGCCGCCACACTATTGCGGGCAAAGTCAGGAATTTCTGCGGCGTCCTGAAAGTTTGTATTTAAAATCGTCGCCGTTTGCTCTGATGCAGACAGGTCGAGTCCACTGGCCAAAGAGACCAACACCTGGACACGAGGGATATTTTGCCCAGGAAGGAAGATCCCGTTGGGGTATCCTTGCAGGAATCCTAGGCGATACGCTTCCTGAATCGCCTCATAACCCCAGTAATTAGCAGGTACATCGACAAACTCGGTTCCTGAGCGTTTGGGTGGTCCCCCGAAAGCCTGACGAATCATCGAGGCGAATTGAACGCGTGTCACCAGCTCATCAGGCCGGAACGTACCGTCGGGAAAACCCCGAATTATACCCCGCGCTGCCAGAGCCTCAATAAAACTCTGTGCCCAATTACCTTGAATGTCAGGAAAAGTTGGGGCTTGAGCAAGCTGCGCTGCTGTACCAGGGGTCATGACGTTCGCAGCAGGTTTTTGGGGACGAAGGTCATCGCCTCCCAACATACTATTCAGGAGCGATTGACCCAATGAACTGCCATAATTCCCGTTGGCTGCGGTTTTAACCGGCGTCGTGGCTCCGGGATTGGCAACACCCGCCCCAGCCGATAGCAGAGTACTGCTTAGGATTGAGCCGATTAAGATATACCTCAAGTGGCGAATATTTTTGCTGACTAAATAAAAACGACCCATACATCTGCCTGTCCTCATCACCTTTCTTATTCTCCTACTCTCCCGAAGTTGAGTTGATACCTCAAAGGTACACGAGTTTAGTGAAGTTTCTCCCATCACTTCTCGTTCGGATTTTCTCTAAAATTAGCTTGACTTCGTGAAGAAAGAGTTAATGTGTCTGTAATGGATAGTATTTGAAGTGACCACAAAACGAGATCTCAAGATTTTTTGTCAAATCAGTATGACAGGTAATGGTTTTAGAAGAGGTTTGACTCGACCGGCTGCGGGTCTAACCTTGCTAGCTTTTTTTACTGTTGCTGTACCCGCTCCTGGTACAGCGCAACTCCCCAGTCTTTCCCCTGCTACCCCAAGTAGGGTTAATAATTTGCCACCGGAAGGGGCTTATACCCTTGGAGCAGGCGATCGCTTAAGATTGGATATCTTTGAAGTTCCCGAATACAGTGGCGAATTCGTGGTTTTAGTGGATGGCACGCTCAACCTGCCCCTCATTGGCAGCGTCCCTGTCCGAGGACGGACGATTCAACAAGCGACTGACCAGCTTTCCGCCCGCTACGCTCGCTTCGTAAGACGCCCCTTGGTCACCCTCTCGTTATTGGCACCCCGCCAAATTACCATTGCCCTAGCAGGTGAAGTTAATCGTCCTGGAACTTACAGCTTCTCTCCAGGCGGAGGCGGTCAAGGTCAAGGTACTGTGAGCGGACAATTTCCCACAGTAACGCAGGCCATTACGCTGGCAGGCGGTATTACCCGCTCCGCAGCGGTTCGCCAAGTGCGTATTGTGCGTCGCGCTACTGCTTTAGGTGAGCAAGTTATCAATGTTAATCTCTGGGATTTGCTACGGGGGGGTAACCTCTCTCAAGACATTACCTTAAGAGATGGCGATAGCATTTTTGTACCCACGGTCACAGATATTAATGCAGCGGAGACTCGTCAACTGGCAGATGCCAGCTTTGCCGCAACAACCACTGAGCCAATTAATATTGCCGTGGTAGGGGAAGTATCTCGTCCTGGGCCTTATGAGGTGTCCGGAGGCGGCGGAGCAACAGGCGGAGCGACGGGTGCAATTACAGGTTCAGTGACGGGTGCAGTAACGAGTGGGACTTCCGCTAATGGTCCGCCCACGGTGACACGGGCAATACAAGTAGCTGGGGGCATTACACCCCTGGCTGATATTCGCTCTATCACCATACGACGTTTTCCCCGCACAGGCGAAGAACAAGTCATTAATGTAAATCTGTGGGAGCTTTTGCGGGCAGGCGACCTCTCTCAAGATGTGATCTTGCAAGAGGGAGACACGGTTACTATTCCCACAGCCACCGCTCTCGACCCAGCGGAGGCTCCTCAACTGGCTGCGGCTAGCTTTTCTCCCAACACAATTGTCGTGAATGTGGTTGGGGAAGTCACAAAACCGGGTGCCATCCCAGTGCCACCCAACACCCCCTTGAATCAAGCCGTACTGGCTGCCGGTGGATTTAACAATCGCGCCCGTAAGAGTACAGTTGAGTT
>DATNQP010000328.1:0-2223 GCA_036703965.1 Leptolyngbyaceae cyanobacterium | reverse complement strand
CAATTGGGTTTGTTCCCACCCACCTTTCATCCACTGGTTCTGATGCCAATTGATAACGACTATCTGAGGAGAGTCGAATTTGTCGGGAGTGGTTATCCAGACTGGCATGAATAGTAAACATACTGAAAATCAGCACATCTCCAGCTTGGAACTCCGTAGACAGCCAACGTCCTCCGTATCTAGAGCGCAAGGAAACCGGGTTCTTGGCTAGCGCTCCATTCCACGATTTTTGACCGGATGCATACAAAGAGGCGGTCTTCTGATTAGAACAGTAACTATCCACATCCCTACGCCCATAGCTGTTCTTAATGTTTTCTAGGCGATGGGAGTTCTCCAAAATCATTAGCCCTCCTAATTCCCAGGAAATATTACCTAGGGGAGTCCAAGCTGTGTAAAGTTTGTCAGTTCCCCGTCCCATGTAGACGATATCGCAATGAGGGTAAGTCCCTCGTCCTGGGGCTACTGCCCTGAGCCAAGTATAATCTAAAGGTCGGATTTTCCCCCCTAAGAAAACTTCAAAAAATTCCATCATTCGTCCTGAATAAAGCAGCTTTTTAAGCGCTGGACTTTGGAGGGCTAAATCCGGTCGGAAATTCATTTTCAATTCCGACCGAGCGATGCAATCTTCAATAGGGTAGCCTGATTTTAAAGACCCCTCAGCAGCTAAGCAAGCTGCTATTTCCTGGCGAGCTTGCCAGACTGCTTGGGAATTGAGAAAAGCTCTTAAGTACAGGTAACCGTCCTGTTGCATTCTCAGACGCAGTTCATTAGGCTGAGATAGCAAATCTGAGGAATCCGTTAAACGACCAAAAGCCTCAGAGCGATAATCAAGTTCGTAACCTAAGGAACTAGGGATAAACACCAGGACTCCTTAAAATGCGTTGTTGGGACTCCGTTAGATCTGGATAATCATCCAAATTGTAGTAGTGCCGAGACCAAGCAGAGGGGTGAGGAGAATATTTGTAGAACAAAGTACGGCGCTCGTGTTGCCCTTTCCAAGGCAGTGTGCCGTGGGTGAGGGCTTCGGTGAAGAGGGTTGCCGTTCCCGCTTTGCCTGTGACTGCCTGCACGCAGGGATGAGGATGTTCCAGATCTCGCCATTTCTCTGGCAAAGGCAGGTTGCTCTTATGGCTACCTGGAATGCAGCCAAATCCGCCTTCCCCAGGATTCACGTCCGTTAGGTTGTAGGCAACAGCCGTCAACCCATTGTACATCTGTCCATTTTTATAGATGTAGTACTGACAGGGGTCATAAGGAGTGCCACCGCCGTGCAAGGTAGAGCCAATTGGTCCACTGCCTTGGCGGATGATGTGAACATAGTCGTGATCCAAGCGAAATCTAGAACCCAGTAGGGCAACAAGATAGGGGGTAATCCGGGGGTTGTCGATTAGGGCTTGAAAGGGAGAACCCCAGCTCAGCAAGCTATCAAAGCGAAAGCATAGCTTACCAGGCTCATCCACAGTGGCAATCTGCTGGTCGAGAAGCTGATTGAGGGCGGTGACTTCTTCTATTGTTAAGGCATTCTCCACTACCAGGAACCCTTGCAGATCAAATAGGTAGTGTTCAAGCTCGGTCACAATTTGCATGGCTCTATTATGCAACTATGCAACGTGATTAAATCTTCCATTCGGCAAGCGCGATCGCAATTCCTTCCTTTAAGGATGGTGTCAGATTCTCGTCAGCAGCGATCGCAATTAATTGCTGGTGAACACTGGGGAAGTTTTTTAGTGCAGCGATCGCGTGCAGTCTAACACTATCTACTGGATCGGCTAATAACCCAATTAAGCCATCGATTGCAGCCACTTCTCCCAACTCTCCCCATGCCTGTGCTACAGCTTGTTTGACTGTCGCTACCTGCCGCGCTGGGTGTTCTGAGTTGAGAAAGTCGATAAGAATCTGGGCAGCTTTCGTCTTGAGAGCTGGTTTTTCTAAACGTCCCAACACTCTAACAATTTCCACCACACATTCCACCGATACATGAGCCAGTGCCTGTTGCAAATAGTCTAAGCTCTTAGCTGTTCCCACCCATCCCAATGCACGGATGAAGTCATCTGTCAAGGGAACTGGCGTTGCGGGTGACTTGATTACCTCAAATAAAGCATCAGCCGCCTCATCAGTGCCCAAGCGTCCTAGTGCGATCGCCGCTTGCTGGCAAACCTCTCGATTGAAGTCATAGAGTAGCGGTTTGAGCCGATTAAGCAGGTCTAATTCTTCGCCAAGATC
>DATNQP010000327.1:0-2093 GCA_036703965.1 Leptolyngbyaceae cyanobacterium | reverse complement strand
TTCAAGTCCGATGCAATATAAGTTGCCCAAGCATTATGAAATGCGTGCCAGTGACGACGAGTACTCAACGGTGGACGAAAATGATCTTGCAGCATCATCGGTAGGCAACTGTGATACCTAGCCTAATAATATAGAGATTTCCGGGCTTCGCCCGTATACTCAAGCCACGGTGCGATAGCGAAGCGCTGACTTCGGCGTGAGCGCTCAGTCGAACGCTGCTTACAGCAGATCGCACGTTCTCTAGCCTGGGCATTGCCCATCCTACGACTGATTCCTCGTTATTTTTAGAAGAGCGATCGCCCCTCAACTCTCTTTGCTTTCTTTGTTGAGGGAAGATAGCTTCATCCGCCGACTCTCACGAGAAATTGGGACTAATGCTGGGGCTTTACTTTGAGCCTTGCTGTCTTTCAATCTTTCAACTACTTTAGACAGTTGTGCGATTCGCTAGGAGCGATCGCTTGGCTTTACGCAGATGCCTCAAAACCACTACCCAGGAGCAACTCCACCCCGAAAGCATCGCGCACTCTAGAGGTAAACTGACTGAGGAGGTCGAAGAGAACAAGTGCTTGACTGACTCATCAGATGAAGTTCCAAACCCGTCTGCTCAGACAGCAGCCGAGCTAATAGCTGAACTGCAACATGCTGGTATTAGGCATAATCCAGAAAATATTGTTTGGATTACCAAACTACCCAATGGCAAGATTGTGTTTTTGGAGACAGGAAACACTAGAGCGGGTTTGCAACATATTCTGGAAAAGCATGGTGTAGATTTTGTCAATAAAGGCATCCCCGCAGATCTGATTCCCGATGCTGTACTGACTGCCATAACCAACGGTACCATCGTCGGTTATCTAGGATCGGGAAGAGAGCCTCGACCGATTTATCAGGTGAATTTCCAGGCTCAAAATCTGTACATTGCCGTAACCGTGAGCCAGAACGGGTTCATTGTCGGTGCTAATCCTACCTCTATGCCGTGATTCAATACAGGATAGCTATGAAGAAAACAATCAAGCTGATGGCAGACTATGAATGCTATCCCTTATGGTGGGTCGATCCGGAATTAGTGGGAAACATTGATCCAGCCAAACTACCTCTGAGTCAGGAAACTCTGGATAGGTTATCAAACTGGGCTAGTGCCTACGATGCAACTTTGAACCAGGATTACCCACCTGATTCAGGTTTTGCCAGCGAGGAGGACGCTCAAGCCTTTGAGCAGGAAGGTATCAATCTGTGGCAGCAGTTGAAAAAGGAACTAGCACCAGATTACCAAGTTCTCTACTTTAGTGAGCAGCAACGCAAACTCCTCACTCATCCCAGCCAACTAGCCTCAGCGTTCTAAATGATATTTAAATCATTCATGTTTGGTTTCTTTGTTTAGAGAAGATAGCTTCATGCGCCGAGTCTCACGAGAAATTGGCACTAAGGCTGGAGCTTTACTTTCAGGCTTGCTGTCTTTCAAGCTTTCAACTACTTTAGAGAGTTGTGCGATCGCAGGTGCTTCAAATACACCGCGCAAAGGCAACTCTACCCCAAATGCATCGCGTACTCTAGAGACAACCTGAGTCGCCAGTAAGGAATGACCACCTAATTCAAAGAAATTGTCGTGGATACCCACCCGCTTCAGTCCCAAAACCTCAGCAAAAATTTTTACCAGCACTTCCTCAACAGGAGTCCGAGGCGCAACATAACCTCCTGCCAACTCTAACTTGACTGGTTCAGGTGCAGGTAAGGCACGGCGATCTACTTTACCGTTAGGCGTGAGAGGTAGGGACTCCAGAACGACAAAAGCCGGAGGCACCATGTACTCAGGTAGCTTCTGTACTAGATAAGTCTGTAACTGCGGCACCAACTTACGTGCTGCTTTTGCTTGCAGGGGATTATTAGCATAAGAACGCCAGGAACGCAAACGTTCCTCCTGCTGCACGAAAGGAGATGGGGAGATGGGGAGATGGGGAGATGGGGAGATGGGGGGAGAATTTTTCCACTCTCTTACTGTCTGTGTCTTCCTCTCTCCCTGTTTCCTTCCCTGACCAGATACGAACACCACATTGTAGCGTCCTTCACTACCCGAATCTGACCAGCTAATATTAATG
>DATNQP010000326.1:0-3392 GCA_036703965.1 Leptolyngbyaceae cyanobacterium | reverse complement strand
CTCCCCCTCCATCAGCGTTTTCAGGCGTTTATCGGCACCCAGTTCCCGCATTAGAGCAATCACGGATATGGGATCGGTAGCAGAAAGACTTGCCCCCACCAACAACGCTGTTGTCAGTGGCAGTCCCGTCAGCTTATTGATCGCAAAGGCAATGCCAACCACAGAAATCACGACGCCAATGATGGCAAACAGACTTACTGGCACCAAATCCCGCTTCAAGTCACGCCAGCGGATATTCCAAGCGGCTTCAAACAGTAAGGGCGGCAGAAAAATCTCTAAAATTAACTCTGGCGATAAATTAACCAGACGGACATTCACAAATGCCAAGCCTAGGCCAACAATCACCAGCAGCAGCGTGTAGGGAATTTTGCGGAACCAAGGGGAAATCCGCGAAATCGTCGCAACACTCAAAGAAACAGACAGCACCAGCAGGAATTGCTCTAGATTTTGCTCAATGGCAGCTTCGCTTACAGTAGTCTCTAAGGACATGAAGACACTCCATCAAAAGTTGCAGTCGATCTAAGAATGTATCTTCCCTACCGGAGTGCGAATCTAGAGCAAGAGGTAGAACTGGCGAACGTTTACGGTATTTCCGGAACGTAGACGCTAAAAAGCCGGTAGAGTACCAGAGTGCCTCACAACTTGAGCAGGATTTACGCACGAACGGCACATATAGTAGGGGCTATTGCTATGCGCCCCTACAACTGGTGGTTCAGGGGGAAATTTGCGTAAGTCCTATTGAGTTAAGAGGCAACGGTTATCTGCACTTCGGCACTCGCCCTTGTTGACCTGAATTCTTACCAAAAAACGATGTTGAGGTTAGGAAATATCAGGATTTCAGGACTGATTTAATCCTTAATGAAAACGTTTTATCGATGCTCTAAATCATTTTCAAGAAGTTCCTTTTCTCTGCTGGTTATCTTAGGCTGCTCATTACCCTAAAATTCTACCTTTTAGAATGAAATAGCCCTGGTTATCGGGGTCAGTTAGAGCGATCACTTATCGGACTGTTACAGTCAAGGTCAAATCGCTCATACCCCAGGCTTGAAGGAACTGACGAAATAACTCTTCACTGGCTGATTTCATATCCCCATCCGGGTCAATGATTCCCCCCTGGATCACCTTTCCCCCATCCGTTTGCAAATCCAATCGCAATTCGCCATCATCGCACTTGTGAAGAATCAGGCTGCCCCTTGCCAGGACTTGCCCCGCACGACTACTAATTGCACACCGCATAACTTAACTCCCCCTACCTTAAACGACCATACTTAATCATCATGCCAGGATATTCGCAGCGATCTAGCAACCCCATAGGCGATCGGTACTTCTCTAATCCTTAATTCATTGGACAAATGTGGAAAACTAGGTATAACTGTATCCATCCTGCTTGTGAATGGGCTTGCAATACTTCCAGTTGATAATTTGAAGCTTGCCAGTAGCCGTTGATATATCAAACTGACCTGTCGCCCGAACCGTTACTCGTCCAACATGTGTACCTACATTCTTTCCAGATGGAACAATAGCTCGCACCATATCCCCCGTCTGAAATCCCCGCACGACTTTCGCTCCTTTGCGAGTCGCTTGTTCTCCCTTTTTATTGACTTGGGGGAAGCCAAACTTATTGATATTACAGATGCGTCGATGTCCGTAGCCCGTGGCTTTGATAAGCATTGGCAAGACTACTTTTACAATCACTTGCTCAGGAGTAGAGCTGCCAACTGCTAGGGCATCGGTCCAGTGAGCTTTGGCTAGTCCCAGTCGAGTACGGTTGAACTTAGTTTGCCCACCCGTACCCGTTTCTACAGGTAGTCCTGTAGCCTTGAGTCGCTCAAACAATGCCCAACGGGTGGCATTGACCGCCGCCATATCTGTTAGTGGTTTCTTGACTTGGGATAACACCCGCCTGAGGACATCTGGTTTGTCTGACAAGAAATCTCGAACATCTTGATTTCCTTTGGCTTGGTTGCAGGGTTCGCAAGCAATTGCCAAATTACTCACTCGATTACTACCTCCTCGTGAACGAGCCTGAACGTGGTCAATCTCCAGTCGAGTCTGGGTAGCTCCACAGTAAGCACATTTCCTACCAAACTTTGAGAGCAGGTACTCACGCACTTCGTAGCCTGCCAGTTCACCCGGCTGATACTCAACACCCGATATCTCAGCGTTGTGCATCTTCTGAGTGTCGAACCTGACCAGCTCTTGTGAAATGGCAGTAATGGGGCAGATCTTGGATAAGCGCCTCACCCAAGTCAAGATGTTCTCCACCCGACTCATCAAACTGGGTGCCAACCACCCTTTGGGTTTACGGCGATTGTTAAACCGTGTTGCCCGATAGCGAGTTTTGCGGTTGCGTCGTGACCGTCTTACTTGCCGACGAGTGGTAAGTGCATCTCGGATAACAAAACCCTTGTGAGTGAGTTCTGCTGCCCAGACAACAACATTGCCTTGCAGGATGGCTAGTCCAGTTGTTTTAGCTCCCGGATCTACCTTCAGCCTGCACTCGGAGACGGTGGAATCCTCTACCTGTATGTCGTGCAGGATGATAGTAAACGGGTAACGCTTGCATACGGATGCCCTGCCGCTACGCAACAGTCTTCTGGCTCTGGCTGGATGCGTGGGGTCAAGTGGTTTCTTGTTTTTGTCGAGGACGAATACAAACATAAGTTGGATATCTCGGATTACTCCGGTAACGTGTTCCTCGCCAATGTTGAGAGAGCTTGTTACGCCAAAGACACTTCCTTAACCAAATACAGATGTTTAATCTTTGACCTGAGAGCTTGGAGCTGGAAAGCACCCCAAGGTGAGATGGCTCATTCAACGTAGTTGTTCACTTAGGCTGGCTATCTCGTCTACTAAACGCCACTTTTGTTCAGTTTTGTCCAGTGTTTGGTGGATAGCACTCTAAACAAGCGTGCCAAGCGTTGATTCCAATGTGGATTAGTCAATTATCCTCGCCTTTCGCCTGCAATCATTGTGCTCGTCTCTGGCGGTGAACAGCTATTGTGGGTTCGTGCCCATCGATAACAATCCTCCGAACAGCTTCACTTTCGATGCAGCAGCTAACCGAACTGAGCGTTTGGCACAATTGAGTTAGGCGATCGCTTCTGCCACAAAACGTTGGTTAGAACTCGCCCAACGAGAAAGCTAACTCACCTAAGACTCTTCCAAGTACGGATTGATGAGTGAACACGCCGATCAAACTATCGGGGAACAGCTTCTTTCTGACCTAAGACGAGAGAAGCAGTTAGTTGATTTGATTATTAGAGGATGTATCGAACTTCGGTGGGCGATCGCACAAGAGGAGAAGGAAATTGCCGAAGCGATGATTTACAATGCCTTCGAGACCTATGCCCTTTCTAGAGGGATGTCACGAAAAGCGGCAGAGAGATTTT
>DATNQP010000325.1:0-11285 GCA_036703965.1 Leptolyngbyaceae cyanobacterium | reverse complement strand
TCTGGGTTACTACGGTCGGATTGTACCCTTAGCAGAACTTCGCCAAGATTGTGGCGTCTCCCGCGACGGGAGCAAAGCGTCCAATATGCTCAAAGCCGCCAGAAGCTACGGGATGCAGGCAAAAGGCTTTAAAAAGCAGCTGGCTCAACTTCAAGAACTGCGCCCTCCCTATATCGTGTTTTGGAATTTTAATCATTTCCTCGTAGTGGAGGGATTCAGCCAGGAACGAGTTTACCTTAATGACCCCGCCGTCGGACCCCGAAGTGTATCTCTACAGGAATTTGATGAAGCTTACACTGGCGTTTCACTGGTGATGGAGCCAGGAGCAGACTTCAAAAAAGGAGGTCGCAAACCTAGCATTATTCTGGCATTGCTAGACCGATTACGCGGTGCTGCTGGAGCCATCCTCTACTGTGTGCTGGCGGGATTTCTACTAGTAATTCCAGGGTTAGCCATACCAATCTTCAGCCAGGTATTTGTAGATAACATTCTGGTGGAAGGAAGGAGTGACTGGCTACGTCCGTTGATTCTGGGCATGAGTCTCACACTGGTGTTGCGGGGGCTGCTGACATGGCTGCAATTGCAGTACCTGAGACAACTGAAGATTAAGTTATCGGTGGGAATGTCCAGCCGCTTCCTGTGGCACATCCTGCGCCTGCCAGTCGGTTTTTATGCCCAACGCTTTGCTGGTGAAATCAGTAATCGCGTCAGTATCAATAACAAAATCGCCAGCGTACTTTCGGGGCAGTTAGCCACCACAGTCATCGATACAGTAATGGTGATATTTTATGCAGTAGTCATGTTCACCTATGACAGGGTACTAACCGTAATTGGCATACTCTTTGCCGCTGTGAATGTCTTCACCTTGCAATGGGTATCCCGTCAACGTGTGGACACCAACATGAGATTAGTACAAGATCAGGGAAAAGTTGCCGGGGTGGGCATTGCCGCGCTTCAGAGTATGGAAACCCTCAAGGCATCGGCACTGGAGTCGGATTTCTTCTCTCGGTGGGCTGGTTATTATACCAAAGCTATTAACGCTCAGCAAGAACTGGGTGTGACGAACCAGACTTTAGGAATCTTGCCTTCGCTTTTGACCTCTTTAACCGACCTGTTGATATTGGTAGTCGGGGGTCTGCGAGTGATGGATGGCTACCTCAGCATTGGCATGTTGATAGCCTTTCAGAGCCTGATGCAAAGTTTTCAGTCGCCTGTCAACAGCCTGGTTAGTTTCGGTAGTACTCTACAGGAACTCGAAGGGGATCTCAATCGCCTAGATGATGTTTTACGCAACCCAACAGATCCGCAATTGGAGCCAAGGAGTAGGGAAGAAGACAAGACTAACCTCACCCCCTCATCTTATTTCCGCCTCCAAGGTGCAGTCGAGTTACGGAATGTCACATTTGGCTACAGCCCGGTGGATGCTCCCTTAATCGAAAACTTTAGCTGCACGTTAAAACCAGGCCAACGGGTTGCTCTAGTGGGTGGAAGCGGTTGTGGCAAATCTACCATTGCTAAACTCGTGTGCGGTCTTTACGAACCTTGGCAGGGGGAGATTATCTTTGATGGCAAACCCAAGACCGAGATTCCACGAGCGGTGCTGACCAATTCGATTGCAATGGTGGAGCAAGAAATCTTTCTATTTGGCGGGACTGTTCGGGATAATTTGACCCTGTGGGACTCCACAGTGCCAGATTCTCAACTGGTGCGAGCGTGCATTGATGCTGCTATCCACGAGGTTATCCTCGCAATCCCTGGAGGATACGGGGGTGAACTGATGGAGGGCGCTGCAAATTTAAGTGGGGGTCAGCGACAGCGTTTGGAAATTGCCCGTGCTTTGGTGAACAACCCTGCCATTCTGGTGATGGATGAGGCAACTAGCGCTCTCGATGCTGAGACCGAAAAAATAATTGACCAAAATCTGCGACGGCGGGGATGTTCTTGCATTATTGTGGCTCACCGATTGAGCACAATCCGGGATTGCGATGAAATCATCGTTCTGGAACGTGGAAAAGTGGTGCAACGGGGTACTCATGAGGAATTGTGGCGAGTGGATGGAGCCTATTCGCGATTGCTCCGCAGTGAAGGGGAAATACTTTAGGAAATTCTAATTTTTTGAAGAACTTGATTAGATGGAACAACTGAACTAGACGGAATTACTCAAAAACACCTGGTTCCATAAGACAGTTCAGTTACTAAAGTTTAGAGCGCTATTGCTGTTTTGGAAAAAGTCAATTCTATGAAAACTTTAAGTGGATTACAGGGTTGCTGGAAGCTTAGTGTAGTTAGATTCTTAGCATTAGGTGGACGGATAACTCTAACGGTATGCTTTGCGATCGCTGCCTCTGGAAATTACGCCTGGGGTCAAGTCACCAGCGATAATACCTTAGGAGCTGAAACTTCTCTAGTCACATCACCCATACCAGGAACTTTCCAAATTGATGGTGGAGCCACTAAGGGTACAAATCTCTTCCACAGCTTTAGCCAGTTTTCTGTACCGACCTTAGGCACTGCCTACTTCAACAATGCGCTAAATATTCAAAACATCATGACGCGTGTGACAGGTGGCTCTGTCTCTAACATTGATGGTTTGATAAGAGCTAATGGCACAGCCAACTTGTTTTTACTCAATCCCAATGGGATTATTTTTGGTCCCAATGCTTCACTAAATATCGGTGGTTCCTTAATGGCCACAACAGGGAATAGCTTAATGTTTGCCGATGGTAGCGTCTTCAGCACCAACCCTGCCCAACCTCCCCCGCTACTGACGATTAGCCTCCCCATCGGCTTACAACTTGCCACCAATCAATCTGGCGCGATCACTAATGCAGGTAACTTAAGCGTCAACCCTAAGCAGAATTTGTCCCTTATTGGCAGCAGCATTGTCAACACTGGGCAACTCACCGCCCCAGGGGGTCAAGTCACGGTTGCAGCAGTCTCCGGTCAAGGCATGGCGAGTTTGGGGGAAGCAGGAAAACTGCTGAGTCTGGACTATCAACCCACGGTTGTGAGTACCAATCTAAGTGATCGCGGTACCGCCATCATTACAGGTGCAATTGATGCCTCCAATTCTGCTGCGGGACAAACCGGAGGCATAGTACAAATATTGGGCGACCAGGTGGGGCTGCTTGCCAATTCGCGAGTGAATGTTTCTGGAGATGCGGGCGGCGGTAAGGTACTGGTGGGCAGCGACTACCAGGGTATGGGAGCACTTCCTCAAGCGATCGTGGCCTATGTGAGTCCGCAAGCTACCATCCAAGCAGATGCCCTGACAACAGGCAACGGTGGGCAAATCATTGTTTGGGCAAATGAATCAACCCGTGCCTATGGCAGATTGAGTGCCCGAGGTGGACTACAAGCTGGCAACGGCGGCTTAATTGAAACATCCAGTGGCAATTTCCTAGATGTGGCAGGCATCCGCGTCAATGCCACTGCCACCAACGGACTGGGTGGCACTTGGCTGCTAGATCCCCGCAATATCACCCTCAGCAGTTCAGGTACATCAATCAATGGCTCATTTAGTGATGGCAATCCCAACATTTTCACCCCTAGTGGTGACAATGCAGTGGTGAATATCCCAGATATTGAAGCGCAACTGAATGCCGGAACTAACGTCGTGATTACGACGGGTGGCACAGGTACTCAAGAAGGCAATATCACAGGAGATAGTTTTAGTATTAACAAGACGACCGCTAGCCCTGCAACGTTAACCTTGCAAGCCACCAATGATATTACGCTGAAAAACTTCTATATCAATAATAATCCGAACACTCACCCCCTCGGTGTGGTGCTGCAAGCCGATAGCGATGGATCGGGCAGGGGAAATGTGAGCCTCAGCGATGGCCGAATTCAGACTAGCGGAGGAACGTTCACAGCAACGGCAGCAGGTTCTGTCTCGCTGGAGAAAGCAGAGATTAGAAGCGAAAACACAAGGTTGCTCGCGGCAGAGCCAATTACTATCGTAGCTGACGCTCTCAACCTCCAAGGCGAAATTAACAACAACCCCCGAAGCAGAATTAACAGCAACACGACTGATAATAATGGTAATGCCGCACCCATCATCATCAACGTCAATTCTCTCTCAGTTAGAAACGCTATCATCAGTAGCGAGACCTCTGGCAATGGCAATGGTGGATTTGTTACGGTTACTGCTGATTCAGTCGCCTTCTTAGGAGAGAGCGGGATCAGTAGCGATACCTCTGGTAATGGCAATGCTGGATTTGTTACGGTTACTGCTAATTCAGTCACACTGCTAGAAAAAAGCGGGATCAGTAGCGATACCTCTGGCAATGGCAATGCCGGAGTCATCACCGTCAAGGCTGGTTCTCTTTTGGTTCAAAATGAGAGCGGTTTTGGCAGTACTGCCAGAGGCGGGGGAGATGCTGGCTCCATCAATATTGTTGCCGACTCGATTACGTTTAATAACCAAAGCGGGATCGGTAACCATACAACAGGAGATGGTGATGCGGGAATCATTACCATCGAAACTGGCTCTTTGCTGATTGAAAACAACAGTGGGCTGGGCAGCGATGCTCAAGGTGTTATGCATAACGGCAATGCTGGAGCCATTACCGTGACTGCCGACTCTATTGTCATGAAGAATAACAGTGGTATGGGCAGCCAGACATTGGGGGACGGCAATGCTGGAATCATCACCATCAAGACTGGCTCTTTGCTGATTGAAAACAACAGTGGGCTGGGCAGCGATGCTCGAAATGTTATGCATAATGGCAATGCTGGAACCATTACCGTGACTGCCGACTCTATTGTCATTAAGAATAACAGTGGTATGGGTACCCACACATACGGGGAGGGCAATGCTGGAACCATCACCATCAACACTGGCTCATTCGTAATGGAAAACTATAGTGGGCTGGGCAGTGATGCCAAAGAGGGTAGCCAAGGCAATGCCGGACGCATCAACATTACCGCAGATTCCGTTTCCTTTCAAACTAGCGGTCTCAGCAGCGAAACTGGTAGCAGTGGGGATGCTGGTGAAATTACAGTAGAAGCCAACTCTGTTGAGTTGAGGAACAATAGCAACATGACCACAAATACACTGCAAAACAGTACGGGCAATGGCGGACTCATTGTAGTTAAAGCTAATTCAGTTTTGTTTGAAAATGATGTTGGCGACGTGACTAGTGGTCTAGGCAGCGTTACTAGAGGCACTGGCAATGCCGGACAAATCATTCTCGATGCTGACTCCGTTGTGATGCGAAATCTAGGGGGAATTGGTGTCGGCACAGAAAGTGAAGGAGATGGGGGTCAACTCACCCTTACTGCTAACTCACTAGTGATGGAAAATACAGGGATTACCAGCAACACCTCTGGTCCTGGGAAGGCGGGAGAAATCAACATTAACGTTGGCACCGCCTCACTGAACAGTAGTAGCATTACCACCAACACCTCTGGTCGTGGCGATGGTGGAGAAATTAGGGTGGCTGCCAACTCTGCCCTGCTGATAAATAATAGCGACATCAGCAGTACAACCCGAAGTAGGGGGGGTACAGGCGGCGACATATTTATGCAAATTGAGGGAGCGTTAACTGTGCGCGATCGCTCACGCATCTCCGTCTCCTCATATCTCACTAGCACAAGCAATTCATTGGGTAACGCAGGCGATATTTATGTAGAGGCTCGCTCTATTCTTCTGGATCAGGGGGGTGAGATTAGAGCAGATGCAACATCGGTAGATGGTGGCAATATTGAACTGAAGGTAAAAGACTTACTACTGCTGCGTAATCGGAGTCCCATCTCGACGAGTGCAGGTATCGATAAAGTAGGCGGTAATGGCGGCAACATCACTATCAATGCCCCATTGATCGTCGCCGTTCCTTCGGAAGATAGCGACATCAAAACCAATGCGTTCACAGGTCGAGGCGGCAATATCAACATCACGACTCGAGGCATCTATGGACTTCAGTTCCGACCCCGCGAGACTACGTTAAGTGATATTACCGCTAGTTCAGAATTTGGCTTAAATGGTAACGTGTCCATTAACACCCCAGATGTTGACCCCAGCCGAGGGTTAGCTGAGTTGCCAGTTGAGCCAGTCAACGTGGAAGTTGCACAGGGTTGCCAGGGGGGCGGAACGCAGGCATCTGTTGAGTTTTTCAACACGGGCAAAGGGGGCTTAGCACCTAATCCTTACGAACCTATAAGCAGCAGTGATATCTGGGAAGATGTGCAGCGGCCAAAACAGAGGGCTGAGAATCCGGCTGGTGCTTCTGGTGCCTCTACCTCACCAGCAACCCCACCTAACGAAATTGTGGAAGCTCAAGGGTGGCTCATGAATGAAAAAGGGCAGGTTGTCCTCGTAGCCCAGATGCCTGCCACCCACTCCCAACCTCGCTGTCGCCTACGTTAGCTGCCTGTGACTTATTGATTTCACAGTGTTTGAGAACAAGCACATGAGCAGAAAACCGCTTGAATTTTGGCATTGCATCCGACGCCTTGTGAAGTCCGCACCACTCGGGGCGTACCACCGGATACTCGGACTAATCCTTTTAGCACTGCTAACACTAATTACAACCTTATCTGTCCCAGCTCTGTCAACTCAATCGGTTGAAGGAACTTCTCAAGGTGGCTCTCAGACTTCAAGTGCCCACTTGTTACTGCAACAGGGCATAAAACTCTATGATGCTGAACAGTTTGAAGAGAGCAGCGACTATCTATAAAAAAGCTGGTAATGACAGGGGTGTCATTGGTAGCTCGATCAACCAAGCTGCCGCATTACAAGCATTAGGGTTAAGGCGTCAGGCTGAAGCGGAATTAAAAAATGTCGAGCAAATCCTACAGAAACAATCAGACCCTAACCTCAAGGCTACTGGATTGCAAAGCCTCGGTAAGGCCCACAGAGGAGTTGGCGATCTTAAAAAATCTCAGGAAGTCTTGCAGAAAAGTTGGGCAGTGGCTAAAGAATTTAACCTCTCTAAAGCTCTTGGTTCTGCTCTGCTTGAATTGGGTAATACTGAACGAGCCTTAGGCAACACAGCCATAGCAATTGGCAAGGAAGAAGACGAAAAGAAGCATACTCAGGCTGCTATTGAGTTTTATCAGCAAGCCGCTGACTCACCTACTATCCGACTCCAAGCTCAGCTGAATCTGCTGAGCCTCTTGGTTGAGGCGGGGAAATGGTCAGAAGCAGGGCAACTGGGATCAACAATCCAGCAATCGCTTGCCAGCCTACCTCCGAGTCGAATCAATATCTACGCCCGACTTAACTTTGCCCGAAGTCTGACTTGTCTCCAGGCTGATGTTGACACAAACGCAATTTCGTGCATTAGCCGCGATCGCAAGGAAAAGCTGAAGGAACAGCTTCCTGAGCAAAGCCCTGCCACCGCTCCCCCCTCATCTCAAGAAATTGCCCAGATACTAGCCACTGCTGTTCAACAGGCTCGAAGCCTGAAAGACCGAACAGCCGAATCCTATGCTCTCGGTCAGCTAGGTGGACTGTATGAGCTGACCAAGCAATTGAGCGCAGCCCAAGAGCTGACTCAGCAAGCTCTCTTTTTAGCACAGGAGATTCAATCCCCTGACGTTCGCTACGAGTGGGAATGGCAGTTGGGGCGTTTATTGGAAAAACAAGGGAATAGAAAAAAAGCGATCGCTGCATATGAAGAAGCAGTTAGAACCCTCAAGTCGGTTCGTAGCGACTTGCTCACTATCAATTCAGATGTACGGTTCTCCTTTCGGGACAATGTAGAACCGATTCACAGGAAGCTAGTTGATTTGCTATTGAAAACTGAGGGAAATTCTGAACCCAGTCAAGAAAATCTCAAGCAAGCTATTGAGGTTATTGACTCCCTCCAGTTAGCTGAACTTGAAAATTTCCTAAGCTGTAACCTTTCCAAAACCGTACAGCTATCCCTTGACGTTGACAAGGTAGACAAGACTGCCGCATTTATTTATCCCATTATTTTGGAAGACCGATTGGAAGTTATTTCCAAACTCCCAGGACAACCTCTAAAGCACTATGCCACTGCGGTAAAACGGACTGAGGTCGAAAAAACTGCGAACGAAGTGCGATCGAACATATTGAGAATGCGCATTTTCTCAAAAGCAGCCCTAGAAAAGGCAACACAGATATACGGATGGTTGATTGAACCCTTGGAGCAAGACTTGGAAAATAGCAGTGAAGTCAAAACTTTAGTGTTTGTACTGGATGGGGTTCTGCGAAATATTCCAATGTCAGTCCTCTATGATGGCAAACGAAAAGAATATCTAATGCAGAAACCGTATGCCCTCGCCCTAGTTCCAGGCTTGCAACTTTTCGACCTGCGACCTTTGCAGCGAGAACGGTTAAAGGTTTTGACAGTTGGAGTGAGCGAGCAACGGGAAGTTGAGGGGCGAAAGTTTGACGAGATTCCTAACGTGGTCAAGGAATTGCAGCAAATCGGGAATTTAGTACCGTCAGAATCACTGCTGAATCCACAATTTACTGAAGCAAATCTTCAGCAGCAGATTAACTCAGGGTCTTTCTCCGTCGTTCACATCACAACTCATGGCAATTTCAGTTCCGATCCCGAACAAACATTTATTCTGGCTTACAATCAGCTCCTCAAAAGCAACGAGTTGAAGGACATACTCCGGACGAACAATCAAAGCTCATCAAGTATCGTCGAATTACTCGTCCTCAGTGCCTGTGACACAGCCAAGGGGGATAACCGAGCAACTTTGGGGTTAGCTGGAATTGCTGTGCAGGCAGGGGCACGAAGTACGGTGTCAACGCTGTGGCAAGTGAGCGATCGCTCGACTGCTGAACTGATGGAGCAGTTCTACAAGGAGTTAACTAAACCTGAACTAACGAAGGCTCAAGCACTTCATCAGGCTCAATTAGCTCTCTTTGAGCAATACAAAGCTCCTTACTATTGGGCACCTTATGTTCTAGTTGGGAACTGGCTTTAGTAGATTTGTAAACTTCTTGCATGAATAGCAAAGAAGAGAGTGATAAGTAATACAGATATTTACAAATAAAATAGGACTGCTATAGTTTCTTAAAAGCAACAATAAATGGAAGTTTTAGAAGCTTATCTGGTCAAAATCGTAGAGCAATCTAGCACAATTGCAGAGCGACGGGAAATAGGATTTTTGTCCAGTATTCCTTCAGAATCTAATGATATTGTCCGCTCCAAAATAGAAAAGTGGTGCCAGCTTGTTACCAAGGGAGACCTAGAGAAGTTCCAGAAGCGCCTTGCCTGGGATGGTCTAAATTTAAGCATTGTGCGCCCCGCCTTTGGCTCTGTTCGTCTGAGTGATGCTCAGAATTTACCGCCCTGGCTAGAAACTTTCAAGGCGGGAATAGAAGCCTCTGCTTTGATTTCTGTAGAAACTCTAGAAAAGGGTGCAGCCAATGAATATCCTTGTCTAGAACCCCAAAATCTAATTCCCTTTGAAGAAGTTTTTCTGCCCTTTATTCAGCTAGGCAGACAGAAATTAATTTCCCAAGCTGGCGACAGTTATCATTGCCTTACAGCGGTTGCTCACGCAAACCTTGAGCGGAATCTTTTAGGCTCACTCGCTCGTTTGTATTCACACACAATGGAATTGAAATTCTCAGTGTTTCGGGCGCAAAGGCAGTCGCCATTATCCCGCATACTGGGACAGTTGCAAAATACTCATGCCAAGCATCACTATCAAGCGTTTATCAAAGAGATGCTGAAGGGAGGGGGGCTACTGACATTTTTCCAGGAATACCCTGTGTTGGCTCGGCTTGTTGCAACCGTAACAGATTTTTGGGTTGATGCTAACCAGGAATTTCTCCAGCGGTTGACATCGGACTGGTCTACAATTGAGCAAACTTTCCAGTCAGACAGGGAACTGGGTCAGATTGTCTCCATCCAACCTTCTCTGAGTGACCCCCACAATAATCGTCGCTCTGTGATAGCGGTAACTTTTTCCTCTGGTCTGAAACTAATCTACAAACCCAAAGACTTAGGCTTAGAAGCCGCTTATTTCCAGTTACTAACCTGGTTGAATCAGCAGGGAATCTGTTTACCGTTCAAGTTACTTAAAGTCCTCAATCGCTCCACCTATGGCTGGGTCGAGTTTGTAGAGTATTTGCCCTGTCAAAACAAAGAAGAAGTAAAGCGCTATTACCAGCGAGCGGGACAGCTACTATGCTTGCTCTACATTCTAGGGGCAAATGACTGCCACAATGAAAATTTGATTGCCTGCGGGGAACATCCAGTAGTGGTGGATTTGGAGACACTGATGCACCCCCGATTCCAAGAAATTGCAGGCTTAGGAGAGGGTGCGGAGGCTTTATCCCTGGCGCATCAGCAGCTTGGGGATTCTGTGCTGCGGACGGGTCTTTTGCCACGCTGGGAGGTGGGGTCAGATGGACGAGAAGCTTATGATGTTAGCGGATTAGGAGGAGTCGGTGAACAAGAAACATCCTATCGCCTGCCAAAGTGGGAGAACATTAACACTGACAACATGAGTTTAGGGCATGAGTCTGCCAGAATAGTGCCGCAAGCTAATGCACCCTCTCTGGAAGGTGTCACTTTATCAGCGAATGATTATGTGGAAGAACTGGTGGATGGCTTTGAGCAAATGTATCGGTTCTTGGTAGCACAACGGGAAGCATTCCTAGCAACCGATGGTCCTTTGACAGCCTTGGCTCATCAGCAAATTCGCTGTGTTTTTCGTCCAACCCAAGTCTACGCTTCGGTACTGCAAAGATCGCTGCAACCTCAATGTCTCCGGGATGGTGCAGAGCGCAGTATTGAACTCGACGTTCTCAGCAGAGCCTTACTCTGGTCAGAGTCTAAGCATCCCTTCTGGTCACTTCTAAAAGCCGAATTGCAGGCACTTGAGCAGATGGATATCCCTTACTTCACTGCTTACTCAGACAGTGATGCCTTGTCGGTTAGCTCCAATGAAACGATTGAGCAATGTTTTGCACAACCCAGTTATAACCAGGTGATTACTCGCTTACAGCGGCTCAGTAATGAAGACTTAGCCCAACAAATTGCGATTATCCGAAGTTCTCTATACTCGATAGTCGCTAGCGAACCTAATCATGCACCTCTGGCTCAGAATGTTGAACTGAATCTGGATGCTGTTTCCCCACTTACCCAGGATGTAATGGTACAGCAAGCCGTTGCGATCGCTCAAGATCTACAACAACGAGCGATTCGTGCCGCTGATGGCAGTGCCACCTGGATAGGACTGGAGTTCTTACCTCATGCCAAACGCTTCCAATTACAGCCCATAGGCTACAACCTATATGATGGCAGCTGTGGCATAGCCCTGTTCCTGGCTGCGGTGACAAAAGTTAC
>DATNQP010000324.1:0-20256 GCA_036703965.1 Leptolyngbyaceae cyanobacterium | reverse complement strand
TAGCGACTAGAAGTCGCGGCTAAACAAACGAAGCCCACCTTCGTGGGCTAAAGACAAGGATGCTACTAGCTTATTAGCCTGCGGAGGCAGGCTTTGTTTGTATAGCCCCAGACTTCCAGTCTGTGGGCGTCGAGAAACTTTTGCAAGAGGTTTTGTCACGCAATAACAGCAATGCTTGCCATCGCTTCCAGCAATTCGATTTCGTAAACTTTCAGGCAGGAATGTATGCAAACGCGATCGCTCCCCAGATTCAAGCGCGATCGCTTTCTGGCTATTGTGATAATTGGCTTTTCACGATGTTATAGCCAAATCATCACGTTATCGCGATACATTAAATGAATGGCGAATAGTAAGTTTAATGGTGATTGATCCCTCACAACTAACCAGGCGTCAACCGATGTGGCAATTTGCTGAATTTTTTGCAGGGATCAGTTAAACCAGCGACTTCCAAACACCGGGCAAAGCATTGTGAGCGATCGCCACCTCTCAAGCCGTGTTGAAGTACTTGCTATGTTATCGCTGCCGTGGTTGAGAAGCTGCCACCACTGGTCAACCATCAACTCTAGCTTTGGGAATGTAAAAGAGATAATGCGATCGCTAGTACCTGAATACCGTCTGATGGAGCTAATAGTCTGGATTGACCAATTCGCCTCCTAGTTTTGTCACTCAACCAGCCCGGATCATACCTGTGACTGATTAAAGTGACGATTTAACCCGACACGATCTAAATAGTAAAAGTTTTTACTCAAACAAGAGCATAGCTATGGCGCTTTTCGCCTTAGAGAAAGAGATGATCGGATCGAGCGTTGTGATTGGAAGCGTGACCTTGTTGGTCGCCTTAGGTACTATCTTATTTCGACCCCGCGATATACCTTGGGCAAAGCATCTAGACCGCCCCAGGTGGTTATTCTTTGAGCCTGCGATTCCCCTAATCTGGACTGTGATTTTTGTTTGTGGAGCTATCTCCGCCATACTCGTTTGGGAAAAAGATCCAGGAAGTCTTAGGACTTGGTCTTTTATGGTTAGCTACCTCACCGTAGAAATTGTCACTGTCGCTTATATTCCGGCGACATTGAGGAGCCGAAGCCTCATAGTCGGCACAGTGTTAGGATGCTTTGGTGTTATCTTAGCAGTGCTGCTCGACCTCGCTGTTTTGCCGATTTCCGGAAGAGCTGCTCTCTTGCTACTTCCTTACATAGTTTGGACTCCGATTGGCACCTACACGACGAGGAAGATGATCGATCTCAATCCTGATGCTGCGTGAGAAGTTGAGGTTTTTGCCTTCTGCGACAGCTCAGGGAAAATTTTACATCTTCTAGGTGAAATACAAATTGCTAATTCACCTAGAAAATTCCATTAGTTTTTACAGGAAATCAGCGATCGCTTCTAACAGGAGCAAGCACTTTGCCGACACGCCTTAGCTCCCCGCAACCCGCAAACAGATCGATTACTAAAAATTCTGTGTTCTCTATTTGGGGGAGTTGAAGTTCTTGCTCTATATTTTCTAGGTAGGGAGGCCTGTTGTTGAAGATAACTTTCTTCATCTTGGTGGCTTTCGGAGTACCTCAGCTGCATCTAGCTGCCTGTAACTTTGATAACTTTTTGCTTAAAATCTCGAAAGATAAAATATAACCCTGCGCTTAGGATAGCTGCAAAAAAACACCAGACAGAAACAAATGTGACTTTGTAAAATAGATCGCTTAAACCAAAGGAAAGAATAGCCAATACACCAAATAGCTTGAGTAACCTATCGCTAGCAATAATAAAAGGAACACTAGTCACTAAAAGATATAAGTATTTGTTAATTTCATAAAATGGGATGAAGTTCAAATCATACAGTAAGTTTCCAGAAAAATATTCGGAATATACTTCCTGTGTAACTACTGAGCCAAAAAGATAAAGTCCCAGCGCAATACCAAGCACAACCATTCCTAATATCGTTTTTTTTCTTAAAATATTTCCTTCTAAAAAATAAACTGATAGAGGACAAAGGATGGGCCATAGCCCTGTTGCAAACAATAAATAACTGTAAGTTACCAAAGAATTGATTGAGTGCAAAGATGTATAATCTTTGGTTAACCAGACCAACCCTTCGCTAAATTGCTGAATAGCAAATAACAAGGGAAAGCTTCCCAGTAAAAGCTCACGTCTTGAGCAAATTTGTGTAAGAGTGGCAACTCCTAACACAGATAGTGTAGCGGCGGCAGTGAAACTAGCTGTTGCGGAAAAGCACATAGAAATTCTTCTAACAGTTTTTTCTCCGTATTGAAGTCTATAATTAGGGTAAAAGCGAATAGCCTGTGGAAGCGCCTGAGCAATCTGGAAGGAGCGCGCAGTTCACCAACCACCCTATAATTATCTCAGGATTACGCCCAGTTATTTGGGTTTTATGAAAAACGCCTTAATTAAAAAACTTTACTGTTTCTTAAAAAAGAAGCCTTGAGGTTGAAGAGTTAATAAAGCTGATGCCCTTAGGGCTGGCACACGACCACGGCAATGCTATCAATATCACTAAAGGCATTGTCTGGTGAAAGCCCCAGGCACGGTCAACCGCCAGATAATTATAGTACTATCAACTTTTAGGGCATGCAATGAAACTCAGAATTTTGGCTACTGTTTTACTTCTGGCTCCATTTTCCTTGGCAACTCCAATTAAAGCTGAAAAACCTAACCTTCTTAGTCGGCTGCAAGTAACCAATGCGTGTGAACAATGTAACCTAAGTCGTGCTGACCTGAGTGATGCCGACATGAATGGTGCCGACCTAAGGGGTGCTGACTTGAGGCATAGCGACCTAATTAGAACCTTCCTGAATAGTGCCAATTTGACTCGTGCCAACTTGACGCGTGCCAACCTGACGGATGCGAGCCTGAGCGATTCCAACCTGAGCGATTCCAACCTGAGCGTTGCCAGTCTAAGAGGTGCTGACTTGAGTGGTGCGAGCCTGAGTGGTGCTAACTTGAGTGGTGCAAGCCTGATGGGTGCTAACTTGAGTGGTGCTGACTTGAGTGGTGCTAACTTGAGTGGTGCTGAACTGATGTCTGCCAATCTGAATGGTACCAACCTGAGGGATGCCAGCCTGAAGGATGTCAACCTACGGTATGTAAACCTGGAAGAGGCTGTCCTGTGTAATACCACCCTGCCTAATAAAAAAGTTTCTAATCGAAATTGTTCGTAGCCCAACAAGACTTGTCCAAAATATAAATTTGCGCGAAAAAAAGATGGTAGTTCAGCTTTTTAAGCTCTACCATCATGTAAAATCCCCTCGATAATCAAGAACTTGACAGAGAAAATCTCTCGCCTAAGAAATAGGTTCACCACTTAAGTTCTGAGAATGCCGTTTGGCGGGATAGGGCAAATTCTTGGAGGCTAAAACTTTGGGCCCTGTGAGCAGATAGGTGGTCATCTCTCCCTTACCTTTGACCTGGATAGAACCTCGCTTCTCAAACCGATACTCATCTTTTAATCGCTCATAGGTAGCGGCTGTGACCTGAATGTAACCCGCTATACCGTGTGATTCCATACGAGAGGCCGTATTCACGGTATCGCCCCACAGATCGTAGCTGAATTTTTTGATGCCAATGACGCCTGCAACAACAGGACCGCTGTTGATGCCAATTCTGATCTTGAAGGCTCCACCAATCTCAGTGTTAAGTTGTGCGATCGCCTTTTGCATATCCAATCCCATTTGCGCGATCGCTTGGGCATGATCTCGACGAGGAGTTGGTAGTCCAGCGACAACCATATAGGCATCCCCAATCGTCTTAATTTTCTCTACACCATGCTGATCAGCCAGTCGGTCAAACTTGGAGAAAATCACATTCAGAATTTCCACCAGTTCTGTGGGAGAAGTTTGGGTCGAGAACTTGGTAAACTCAACAAGATCGGCAAATAGAACAGTTACCTCTTCAAAACTTTCAGCAATCGTGCGCTGCCCCCGTTTCAACCGCTCCGCTACGGCTTGAGGCAAGATATTGAGCAGCAGGAGTTCTGCTTTTTTCCGGGCAAGGCGCAAAGCTACTTCAGCCTGTCTGCGCTCTGTAATATCGGCAACGGTACCTTCGTAGTAGAGCAAAGCGCCGTTCACATCTCTAACAGCGCGTATATTCTCCGAAATCCAAATCACGCTACCATCTTTGCGATAGACCTGAGATTCAACATCGGATAAAATATCGCTCCTCTGCATTAGAGCTGCCAAATCGGCACGACGCATGGGTTCAACATAAAGTTGCTGTGTAGTGTTAGTAATCTGAGTCATCAGTTCTTCTGGCGAGGAGTAGCCGTAAATGCGTGCCAGTGCCGGGTTAGCGGTGATGTATGTCCCTTCATGGGTCACCTGAAAGATGCCTTCCGTAGCATTCTCAAAGATACTGCGATATTTCTCCTCCGTAACACGCCGTGACTCCTCTGCCTGCTGTTTCTCCTGAATTTCCTGTTGCAGCTGCACATTTTGTGCTTCTAATTTCTTTTGCAGGTTGCGGATTGTCAAGTGAGTTGTGACTCTGGCTCTCACTTCTTCCTGCTGCACCGGCTTGGTGATATAGTCCACCGCACCGAGATTAAAACCTTTGACCTTATCCACTGTATCGGAAAGCGCGGTCATAAAAATCACTGGGATGTCTTGAGTTGAAGCCTTCGCTTTCAACTGGCGGCAAGTTTCAAATCCATCGATTCCCGGCATCATCACATCCAACAAGATGAGATCGGGACGGGCATATTCAACCTTCTGGAGCGCACTCTCACCATCCTGAGCCACTAAGACTTTGAAGCCAGAATCAGTCAAAAAGTCGAACAGCACCCCCAAATTAGTGGGGTTGTCATCAACAATTACAATGACACCTTTGTGGAAATTTTCATCGCTCATTTGAGTTGGGCAAATTGCCGTATTCATGAATATACGTAGTTTGTAAGCCGCTATCAGGATGGATCGGCGTCATGAAGCAAATTGCTGACTTTCGCTCTCTGGTTCGACAAACTACGCTATCCCAAAAGTGCGTTGAAAACACTGAGGCTAGCTTGCGCCGGGTGCGGCGTAAAAGCGGTGATGGTGAGGTAAGTAGACGCACGAAGATGAAAAAACTTTATTGATGAAGTGAATGAACTGCGCTTTACTCTTTTCGGCAGAGCGATCGCCTTCTTTGAGCCAGAACGTTCATCTTGTAGAAATGCCCCCGCTCTCCGTCTGTGCCAACTGAGCAAAAACAACGCGATCGCGCCCAGACTCTTTCGCCTGGTAAAGCGCCCGATCAGTAGCAGCGAGCAGTTTTTCAGGAGAGGATTCGTGGCAGGGAACGGTGCAAGCAACTCCTACGCTGAGAGTGACGTACTCGCTGATGGCAGATTTCGGATGAACAATCGCCAGTGTTCTAACGGATAGCTGGATAATTTCTGCCACTCGCAAAGCCCCTTTTCCATTTGTATTCGGTAGAATTACTGCAAATTCTTCTCCTCCGTAACGAGCCGCCAAATCAGCCGCACGCTTAATGGAACGCTTCAGCGCTTGGGCAACCTGCTGTAAACATTCATCTCCTGCTGGATGACCCTTAGCATCGTTGTAGAGCTTAAAAAAATCGACATCACACAGAAGCAAAGAAAGTGGCACCTGCTCTCGAACACAGATGTGCCACGCCAGGTTTAAACATTCATCAAATCGACGGCGATTGGCTATCTGAGTCAAGCCATCTAAAGTCGCCAAGCGGTGTAGTTCTTGGTTGGCTTCTTGTAATGCTACTTCTGCCCGTTGGCGCTGCTTAATTTCCTGTTGCAGCTGTGCATTTTGCTTCTGGAGACTATGCTGTAGCTTCTGGATCGTCAGGTGAGTCGTAACACGAGCAAGAACAATTTCCTGCTGAGTCGGCTTGATAATGTAATCGACTGCCCCAAGCTGTAAACCTTTAACCACTACAGCCGTTTGGGAAAGTGCAGTCATAAAAATCACCGGGATGTTTTGAGTTAACTCATTAGCTTTTAAGCGGCGACAGGTCTCAAAACCGTCAATTCCTGGCATGATGATGTCCAATAAAATGACATCTGGAACAGCAGATATGACTTTCTGAATTGCACTTTCGCCATTCTGAGCGATTAAAACTGTGAACCCGGCATCCGTCAAGAAATCAGATAGCACCCCTAAATTCGTAGGGCTGTCATCAACAATAAGGATAGTTCCTTTGTCAGACTGCTCGACACTCATTCATTCCCCGCCATATACTTCCTGACAAACTCCAGAATTTGTTTTTCCTGAAAGCCTTTAGCCAATTGACGCAACTGTTTGGCAAAGGGCATAAATTGCTCGTCCAACTGTTCAATCAAATTGGCTTGCTCCTGAATACCTCTAATGTCGCCCATCATTGCTACTTCATACAGGGCATTAATTATCTGTGAGGGGGGAGCCACAAGGGAGTTTTGAGCACAGACGAGAGGTTCTTCTTCACTTCTTGCCTCGTGTCCTTTGCTTCGACGCTCTTCATAAACCCATTCCAACCCTAAATCCAGGCGTAACTGTTCTAAAAGCTTTTCTGCCTGCACTGGCTTGGAGATAAAACTATTACATCCCGCCGCTAAACACTTCTGTTGATTTTCGGCGAAAGCGTTTGCCGACGTGGCGATCACGATAACATCTTTCAGGGTAGGCAACTGCCGCAGCCTTCGAGTCGCCTCAAAGCCGTCCATTCCTGGCATCAGCATGTCGAGCAAGATTGCATCAGGCTTCATTTCGAGCGCCTGATTCAGACAGTCTTGACCATCTGTTGCTTCCACGACTTCAAACCCCAATGGTGAAAGAAGGTCAACTAGAACAGAGCGATTTTCCCATTGATCGTCTACGACTAGCACCCTGTACTTCTCCTCTTTTAGCCGAATGATAGTGCTTTCATCCGGCTTGACAACTTCAACCCATTGCGGTGCTTCTGGTAAATCTAAATCCAGCCAGAAGACGCTGCCTTCACCTAACTTACTTTCCACATGCAGTTCGCCACCCATCAGCTGGACTAATCGTTTGCTGATGGCTAGTCCTAGCCCGGTGCCGTCCACCTGACGGCGAGGCTCACCAATTTGATGGAACGGCAAGAAGATTTCTGCCAATTGCTCTTGTGCTATGCCGATGCCGGTGTCTTCGACAATTAAGCGCATTTTTCGAGGTGGTTGGGGGATTGGGGATTGGTGATTGGTGATTGGGGATTGGGAAGACGCAGAGATTTTGCTTAAACTCCCTGTATCCTCATGTCTCCGTGTCCCCGTGTCCTCTTCCCTAGTCCCCATTGCCCCTAATCCCCAGAGGGGACCCCGAGTTCCCCAGTCCCCAGTCCCTCCAATGTCTACATAGCCGACTTTAAACGTTACCCCACCTGTATCGGTAAATTTGATGGCATTGCCGAGGAGGTTGATGAGTACTTGCCGCAAGCGTTTTTCGTCGCCCCGCACGCTCTCAGGCAGGGGTGAGAGCATTTGAAAAGTAAAGGAAATGTTTTTTTGTTCGGCATTGATGCGGACAATTTCGACAATGCTTTCCAGAAAATGGTGAAACTGAAAATCGCTTAGGTACAGTTCCATTTTCCTGGCTTCGATTTTGGAGAGGTCTAAGATGTCATTGAGCAGTGTTAACAGATGTTTGCCGCACTGTTGAATGATGTCCACCTGCTCTTGTTGTTTAGCACTTAGAGTGTTTTCTCGCTGGAGGATTTGGGTGTATCCTAAAATGCCGTTCAAGGGGGTGCGCAGTTCATGGCTCATGTTCGCTAAAAATTCACTCTTGGCGCGATTAGCCACTTCAGCAGCAACTTTAGCCTGTTTGAGCGCTGTCTCTGTCTGCTTGCGATCGCTAATGTCTCGAAAAATTCCCTGAACAATTTTCTTGCCTTGCACCTCCACAACAGTGGCGCTCATCTCTACAGGCACATTCATGCCGTTTTTGTGCTGTAATTCAAGTTCTGCTTGAAATACACTGCCTGCCTCAATGTGGTCTTTGAAAATCTTGGCGTATTGCTTGAGCCGTTCTTGTAGCTGAATCTCTGTCTGATGCAGACCAATTATTTCTGCTCTAGAGCGTCCCAGGATTGTTTCTGCCATCTGATTGGCGTCCAGAATAATTCCCGTTTCTGCATCCACTACGATGATGGCATCACCGGCTGACTCCACCAATTTTCGATACTTTTCTTCGGCTTGGCGCAGTGCTGCCTCTGCCTGCTTGCGTCCAGTGATGTCTCGGTTGTACCAAATTCTGCCATAGTAGTCTCCTGAGGGAGATAGTACCGGTGCAGAATAAAACTCAAGGATACGCCCATCCTTAAAGGTAAATTCGTTGTAGCTAGTTTCAGTGGGATGAGTGTAGAGTTCCTCCTCCTTAGCTAAAAATTCCTGAGAGTGTTCCAGTTGGGGCAGCATCCACTTGAGCAACTGTTGATGATCTCTGGATTGGATGAGGTGCTGTGGGATATGCCACAACTCACAAAAATGCTGGTTATAGGAAGCAACCCGACGATTTTCGTCAATTACCAAAATCCCATCAATGGCAGATTCTTGTTGGGCTTTGAGCATGGCATTACTGCGAAGCAACTCTTCTTGTGCATAGGATCGCTCGATCGCAATTCTGGCGAGTTGAGTGGCTTTAGCTGTCAGTTCTTCCTCGTGTTGAGTTGGGGTACGCGGTTGACTGTAATACATGGCAAAGGTGCCTAACACCTTCCCTGCGGTGGAATAGATCGGCCAAGTCCAGCAGGCTCTTAGTCCATTAGAGAGCGCCAAATCCCGAAAATCTGCCCATAGGGGATGAATCGCAATATCCTCGACAAAAACTGGTTCTCCCCAATAGGCGGCTGTGCCGCAGGAACCGGCATAAGGGCCAATTGTGATGCCATCTATGGCTTGGTTATAGGATTCTGAGAGACTGGGAGCAACACCCTGCCGCAGACAGACCCCATCTTTGTCGAGCAGCAGGAAGGAACACTTACATAGGGGGCATTGCTTCTCAATCCAGTGGATTATTGTCTCCAGAACCTCTGGAAGCCTTGCCCCTTTGGCAATCATTTCGAGGATATAATTTTGTCCTGCCATCAAGGCTTTGACTTGCTTGCGATCGCTGATGTCACGACCTTCAGGAATCAGCAGCACCACCTGACCCATTTCATCCCGAACGGGCTTGAGTGAAAAGTCGATGGTGGTTACGGCGTCACCCGCACCCAGAATATCCACCTCGTAACGGACAAACTCACCCATTGCAGCTGTTGCGATCGCGTTTTTTAGCTGCTGTTGAGTTTCCGGGGAAATTGTCCACCACCGTACTTCCCAAAACGGGCGGTTTACAATGTCCTCTAACTTCTCTCCGCTGAAGTCTAATGCCGTTTGGTTGGCTTCTAGGAGGGTGCCATCGGTTTGGAGTAACCCGATGAATTGAAACGTATGGTCAAAGATGGCGCGAAATCGTCGCTCACTCTCCCGTAGGGCTTCTTCCGCCCGCTTGCGCTCGCTGAAGTCTTCCGCAAAACCTAGAATGTGATGAGGTAAACCATCAATATTCCTTGCAAATATTGTTTCCCGGCTTCTGATCCAGCGCCATTCCCCATCCTTGCGTCTCATCCGGTACTCAATTTCAAAGATGTCACTATCGCTGGCAAAAGCGAGGCGCTTAAAATGTTCCTTGACGGTATCCATATCGTCAGGATGTAAAAGAGTTGCCAACACATCTGTTCCCATTTGGGCGATTTCTAAAAGCGTGTAGCCCAAGGTTTCGACAACCTGACGATTGACGTAGATACTACGTTTAGCAAGCCAGTCATAGATGTATAAAAGGTTCGGAATTGTCTCGGCAATTTGTTGAAGGAAAGTCTGGCTCTCCTGGTATGTCTCCTCTTCCAGGTAGTCATCCTCAATCTCTTCTTCCAAACACCTATTGCTTGAGGTTAATTCCTGCGCATCTTTCTTCATCTTGACCTCCAGCGTCCGCGTTCTAGTTTTCTAATGGTGGCGATGCCTGGGGCACCAGCTCTCTACTGTTTTGGAGAAGGCTAGGGTGCTATTACACCATGCTAGGCTAACGTCGAACCAACGTTTTGCGTTGAAAGGAGTTCAGAATGGAGGAGTTCAGGAGTTCAGAATGTCTTTGAGACAAGTAAATGTGCAACAGCCTACCATTTCACTTTGAGTGTGATACACATCAGACATAGGCTCTATGTCACATCTGGCAATGTTATAGGATGACTGATAGGGCAATCGCATCTGCTGCTATGTAATAGAGAACATACCACTGCGTGAAGATCGCCAAGGCAGCCATATATGAGAAGCAGAAACCTTCCTGAGACTGTACTGGTATGTAGCTTCTTAGGCTATACACTAGTGGGCTTCTTTCTCATCTATGCTTCGCCTCAGGCTTTTGCGTTTGCTGTGGCTTTTGCGTTGGCTATGGCTTGGGCGGCGGCTTGGGCGAAGATTGTGCCTTTAAATTGGGTTGGGGCTTTGGTTGGAATTGTGCCTTTTGCTTGGGTTGGGGTTATAACTTTTGCTGGAACTTGGGCTGGAGTTGTAGCTGAGGCTTTTGCTGGAGTTGTCGCTTGGTTTGTGTTTTGGGCTGTGGCTAGGCGTGTGGCTTTGACTGTCGCTGCGCGTGGATTTGGTTCTGTGGCTGTAGTTGTGGCTTGGACGTTGGCTGGGGCTGTGACTTGGTTTGTGTTTGGGACTGTAGCTGGACGTGTGGCTGTAGCGGCGACTGAAGGTGAGATTAGGGATGTGTTTGTGGTTGTGGCTTGGACTTGGGCTTGGGCTTGGTCTTGGTTCGTGTTTGAGGCTATGGCTGGGATTGTTACTGGGGCTGTGGCGTGGGTTGTTGCTGGATTCGCGTTTGGGGTTATGGCGGGAGTTGTGGTTTGGGTTTGGGCTGTGGCTGGTGGTGTGGCTGGTGCTGTTACTGGGGCTTCAATTGGGGCGGCAAATGAATTACTCAACTCCTTCAGTAAGTTTCAAACCTTTCTAATTTTGTCTGCAACCTCTTTAGCAGGCCTAGGGTTAGGACGGTTATTGAGTCGAGTATTTCTTCGATAGCTAGCAGTTAAGGGTCAATCAAGCTTTCCAGGCTTGGGGCTGACGAAACTTGTAGATATCTTGAATGACCATCACCCAACCATCAGAAACCGATTCTAACAAGCGATCGCCTTTTTCCCTTGTCGCCACTGTCGCATCACCCAACACTCCACTCTTCGTTAAATCTCGCATCACCCAAGCAAAGGGCAACTTTCCTTCCATACTCAGTAAGCTATCTTCTGGCAAGCCTTGGGGGTACTCGGCGACTGCCCTCTCCATCTTCACCTGTTCCGGTAGGATGGAAAGCAACAAGCTGGTTTCTGCATCCCCGGCATGGATGCCATACTCCAATTCCTGCGGCGTGAGTAATTCCTTGGCAATGTGAGGAACTCGCCAGGTAAACAAGGGGAAAACCAGGAAATCCTCATACTTTTGATGAATGTCCCGTGCCGCAATTTCCATTACCTGCGGTTGTCCCCCGTGGGAGTTCATCAACACCAGTTTGCGAAAGCCTGCCCGGTAAACACTCTGGGCCATTTCAGTTAGCACTGCCAAAAGAGTCTCGGCGCTTAAGGTAATCGTACCGGGAAAGTGCCAATGCTCGTTTGATTTGCCGTAGTACAGCGTGGGTAAAGCATAGGCGGGGACATTGGCATCTAACTTTGCCAACGCCTTGCCGATAACCGCTGCACCAATGGCTGAATCTACAATAATGGGCAGATGGGGACCATGTTGTTCAATTGCACCCACCGGCTGAATAATGACCACATTTTCCTTATCCGGCATCGCCTCGATATCAGTCCAAGTGAGATAAGGAAAAAAGCGTTCTGGGGGAATGAAGCCATGCATCATAAATTTTGGGATTCAAAAAGTTGATATCATCTCAGCGGCTTGAAAACACCTACACAAAAGCCTTGTGCTATTATGTATACAGTACCGTGGGGCACATGGGAATTCACGCTTGTGGAGAGTCGCCCCTCTGTCAGCTGAAGGGAGACTTTCAGTGTTAAGGGGACTCGTAGAAGCAAGAATCTCTGTTCTTCGGAGCAGATGAATGTCAATAAAGAATACATGCGGGGTGGGCATTGCTCACCCTGCTTTGGCATTATCGCTCCAGCCAAGCTTTCATCTTACCGGGATTCAGCAATCCATAAGGATCAACCTTTTCTTTAAATTTCAACTGCTCAACATCAACCGTTTTCCTGCCACCATCTTCCAGGATGTAAGTATGAGGATTGGCAATGAAAGCGCCCTTTTCTTCGTGATAACGAATAATTTCGTTGAGGCGCTCCTCCGTCGTATAGCGAACAACTTGCAAAGCAGCGGGAGCAATTTGTCCACCCATCCGAATAAACTCTAAATGCATCATTACCTCATCTCCAAAATGATGATATAGATGCTCCACTAGGGTGAGATTTTTATCGGCAGGAAATAACGTTTGTAAATACGTTAAGGTTGGGTCAACACTACGAGCATGTAGAGTGGTATGGTTCCAGGTAAACTCAGCCAACGCTGTGCCTTTACTTGCTTCCTTGGCAGATTTTTGATAAGTTACAGTACCGCTATAGTCTCGGACTAAATCTTGTAGCGGTTCTACACAACTTTCGGCAATCATTAATAAAGCACAGTGCTTCCCTTCTGGTAGGTAATTTTTTAAGGCAGCAAAATAAGAAGGAATAGGCCATGCATTGATGCTAATAAGCTTCTTAATTAAACCATCAGAATCCCCCAGGGCTTGTCCAAATTTCGCTGCTGTCATGAAGTCATCAAAGGTGACTATGACTTCTGTCCACGGATAAGTAGGACCAAGAGGGATTTCTAATTCGGTGATAATACCATTCGTACCGTAGCCGTGATTTACCTTATGAACGTCATCACCCCGTAATTCGATGACACGGGGTTCATCTTCCATTGTGACAACTCGGACAGCGTGGAGATTGCCGCGATCGCGTAATTGCCCATAACTAATCGAACCAATCCCGCCACTCCCCCCAGCAATAAATCCGCCAATCGTTGCGGTACGGTAGGTAGAGGGAGCCATCCGCAGTTCCCAACCCGTTTCCCGCGCCTGTTTATCAAACGCCGCCAGTTTCACTCCAGGTTCCACACAGGCTAATCCTGGTTTAATCCAGCGAATCGCATTCATCCGGGTAGTATCGAGAATTACACCACCATTGAGGGGTACACACTGCCCATAATTACCCGTACCTGCCCCTCTCACAGTTAGCGGCACTTTCTGCTTAACGCAGACTGCTGCGACTTGTAGAACTTCCGCCTCAGTGGTGGGACGAACAACTAAATCTCCTCTTTTATCACTTAGTTTGGGTTGTAGTACCGGGCTGAAGTGGTAGTAATCCAGAGATAACTTAGCTACCTGGGTTGAATCGGTAATGACTTCTATTCCTGCCAGTTCAGATAACAAAGCATCCCTGTCAATTGATTGCATTGTTTATTTATAGACCCACCTACGTATTCATGGTTCAATTGGTGGTCAGTCCTCCATCAACATTAATTATGCTCCCTGTCACTGACTTGGCTTCATCTGAAGCCAGATAAACAGCAATTCCGCCCAAATTAAATTCTCGGGTTCTCCGATTCGACCTAGAGGATAGAGCGTTGTTATAGATTCATAATATTTGCGGATTTCTTTTTGACACTCTCCGTCCTAAAGGAGCGGAGATTCTTCGTTCATAGACCCAACTTGCTCTAGCAGGATTGCTCCAACTAGAGTAGTGGTCGGATCTCCCGAAGCGTTCGGGTCTATGACCCAAGTTCCCACATGCCCTGTGGTACTCAAGGCTAATTTCAGAATATTAATCGCGGAATTCCAGTCTCTATCTAGTACGAACCCACATTTGCAAACATGAGTTCTCACAGATAGAGACTTTTTAACGATAATGCCGCAACTAGAACATTCTTGGGAGCTATAAGCCGGATTGACAGCAACAGTTATCTTGCCAAACTTAACTCCGAAGTGTTCTAACCATTTTCTGAACTGATACCAACCTGCATCATTAATCGATTTGGCGAGACAATGATTTTTTACTAAGTTCTTAATCCTCAAGTCTTCGTAAGCGACCAAGTCGTTTGATTGGATTACGCAACGTGCCACTCTCTTGGCATGTTCTTCACGTTGCCTACTTATTTTGAGGTGTACTCGCCCTAGTCTATTAATGGCCTTTCTTCGGTTGGCAGAGCCTTTCTTCTTACGAGAAATACGACGCTGACGGAACTTCAGCCGCTTCTCGCCTGTTCGATAAAACTTAGGATTCGGTTCAGCGTGTCCGTTGGAATCGGTATAAAACTCCTTGATTCCAACGTCCAAACCCATCATCTTGCCTGTTAGCTCTACGTCTACTTTGTTCTCGGCATCTATCAAGAACTGAACATAGTAGCAATCAGATCGACGTACCAACCTAACCCGTTTTATCTGCTCTAATTGATAGTAGTTTAAATCCCACGTCCCTTTTAGCTTAAGCTTGCCAATTCCTTTCTTGTCCGTGAAAGTAATCTGTTTCCGGTTAGGAGAGAGTGACCATCCTGAAGTCTTGTACTCAACTGAGCGACAATTTTTCTTGAAGGTTGGATATCCCTTTTTCCCTGGAATAGCCTTCTTACAGTTACTATAGAACCGAGCTATAGCGCTATAGGCTCTCTCAACTGCAACTTGACAAGCATGAGAGTTCAAGGCTTTAACAAATGGAAACTCCGCTCTCAGCGCTGTATTATAGCGATACAACTCCTTCTGCCCCACGCCTCGGTTATCCATCCAATGCCGGATAACCTTGTTGCGAACAAACTGAGCTGTCCTTATCGCTTCATCTATCGCAGCATATTGAGTTGTTTTTCCTTGCCCCTTAAACTCCAAGACAATCATTTGACGTGGAAAAACCTACATCAAAATCATATCACGAAAAAGTCCCCCTAGAAGGGGGAGGGTTGAATCCCATTATTTTCGGTCATTTTGAACTAAAGGAGTATTGACAGTTACAGGTGCGATCGCCTTTACTGCTCACTGAACACTTTTGAGAAAGAGATGGGAGTAGCAGCAAAACAAAAACGTCCGCTAAGCAAAACTTTGTGTGGAAGGGGAGGCGTCCTGCACAAAACAGACTAACCATTCTTTGAGTTTTTGGGTGGCGCGACAATCGTCTTCGTTGTAACGTAGGATAACTTCCAGTAAAGTGCGATCGCTTGTCTTCAACCACTGGTCGTACAAACACACACATTGAGAACCCGTAATCTGCGAATCACGCCACTCAAAGCCTAGCCATCTGGCAAGATGTTTGAGAGAATAGCTCTCCACTGGCAGTGTCACAGTGTTCATAACTTGCTGATGCACATCCACAAAGCGAGAAAGTAGTGGTTTAAGACGGGGTGGCGGTGTTTTGTAGAGCTTAGCTAAGCGCTTGACTGTCTCAACTTCATAGTCAGAAAAATGGAAGATTGGCGCATCTGGATAGAGGGAAACTAAATCTAAAAATTGCTGCCAGATTGATGCTTCATCGCTTGGATGTTCTGCCAATAGGGGATGGAATGTTTCCGTATTGGTGCGCTTGTCCACCACTAAGAGACCTAGTAAATAATCAAGGCTCAGTTCCGGTTCTGCTTCAATATCAAAGTAAAGTTCAACAGACGCCGTGGGTAAGCTGTTTGTATGGGTAAAAGGCTTAGGCGTCTTGCCATTAGTGTTCCTTGTTCCCCAAAGCGGAGAGGTTCCTATTGGCTGAAGTCCTTCTTGAACAGGAGGGTAGTGTCTTTGACGGAGAATCGCCCGGTTCTGTACCGTAGATTGAGCTTGTTCGACCAGATCACAGGCAAGTTCGCTACCAAGCGCTGGTTCCAGAGTACTCACTGTAGCTTCGGCGAGAGATTCTACCGTCGTAACGCCTAGAGCTTGTAAATCTAGATAGCGCGTCGGTGTCACTCCTGGCAAGAGAGAGATGTGCTGCTCTCGTTGCGCGATCGCATAACAACTGCTGTACCATTTGCAAAGACTACAACGCTGACGGGAGATAAACACCTCTGGCTCTTGGCGAAACAGCAGTGTCTCGATACATTCCGCCAACAAGTCCTGCATTAGCAGTACCCATTTTTCTAGATTCACCATGTAAGAATCTTGGCGACGCAAAATTAACGATGCTGTATCGGGTAAGACTCCCTGCACCGCCGCTAGGAGTTGAGCACCAAAAGCGGCAACAATTTGATACTCTGACTTGGGACGCTTGCCTAGCTTAATAGTGGTAGGAACATACATCCAATCGCCAAAATTAGACTGTCCAGGCTGTTTGACCAACAAGTCAGGACGGCTCAATAGCGTCACTCCTTGAGCTGTCTGCATCAGCAGTACGGCATGCGAAATGCACTCTGTCCCCTGCTGCATCAATTCCCAAGTCGCCTTTGCTCCTGCTTCCCAATCTCTGTGGGGGTAGTCAGGTGACTGATGAGACATGCTTGCCAGAACCACTTGCTGATGGGTACGGCTATCCTGGCGCAGTTTCAGTAAAAAGTCTTGTTCTTGGTCTTGCTGAGTGGGGTCACCATAAAGATCTAGAAACGCCCGACGCCGACAGCGCTTGTAATACAGCAGTAACTCGTCTGTTAGCAACATGGCTTTGAGCCAGGAGAACTCAGTCTGTTCAAAGGCTGATAGCAATTGGTTTTCCTAATAACAACCAGTGGAGCGCAAAACTTTCTCATCAAACCTAATCTAAAGGGAGTATGGCTTGGGGAGAGTTGAGAACTACCAAGCCTATAAAGACACGTTAACTAAATTATGGGCGATCGCACTGTGAATTTGTAGAAAATAAAGCTTTAGATGGCTGGTGATTAGCGATCGCACTCTACTGAAACTCGGCTGCTGAGAGTTGCCCTTCCATCGGCTCATATTCATCTTCTAACAACCAATTCTGAGCTTCTTCGTAGGTTGAACTGGTAAATATGACTGTGTAACCCAATGCACGAGCTTCATACTGAGCCAAGTTACCTGTTAAGCTCAATGCTGTTGTCTGTTGCTCCCAAACGCATCCAAGCTCGACTCCGACTGAGTAGGGCAATACGTTAACTGTTGCACCTGTATCTAGTAAGCCAAATACTGTTATGGATTGCTGCTGATAGATGAGTTTGATAGGCAGAGAGGGACGAAAGCCAGCCTCACCCAATGTAGCGTCAGTACTGATAAAAGGATATCGTTCAGCGTTATGCATCGTCTTGCGTTTTCGCTGCTTGCAAAACTTCTAGCATGGTATTTGCAGCTTCAAACGCATCGTAGGGAGACCAAACAGGATAGGCTTGGTCAGGTTTGATGAGGTCAGTTTCTTCCTGGGCTAATTCCGATATCAAGACCTGCACGATGTAAAGTTTATCCGCACGTTTAAGCCCTCGCAGTGTGTTGAGCAGTTCTGCTGAAACCATCTGAAATATCTACCAAGTTACCAAGGTTCACTCATCATCATAGAGCGATCGCATACTCGGAGAGCTAACACCCCAGTTCACCCGTAGCAAATAACCTCTCGTCTAGCCTTTACATCGGGTGCAACTGCACTAAAGTTAACTACGATCGCCAGGATAGCAAAGTGATAGGGTTTGGAAATAGATGTTGGGTTTCCTCGCGTCAATCTAATCTGCGGGGAGAGCGATCGCACTATTTAGCTTCTCCATTCTGATCGCTTGCAGCCAGTTTTTGTAGAAGCTCCTCCGATCCTTTCAAACGAACGCCGAATGTCAAAAAAAAGTTGGGGATTGTCATATTTGCAACTAACTCAGCAAATGGTCTACCCGTGTCTGATTCCAATTTCAGGAACTGTTCCCGCAAATTTAGTACGGTAGGATTACTAAAGAAGCTTCGGAGTTTTCTATTTGTATCATAGCCAAGATCTACCAGCATACGAACCCTATCTACTGCATCATCTACTGTTTCAGATTCACCAAAAATATCCGCGACCATTTTTTGATAGGAGAACGGCGTCAGAGGTTCATTATCGCCTCCCGAAACAGATGACGTGGTACTCGTTCATAAGGGCGTCGAAATCGTAAGTATTCAGCTCTGTTCATTTACTTCACTTCAACACACACCAAGACTCACAATGTAGCCCAACTATTTATTCAACGGCACTGAGCGGTCTAACACGCTCACCTGCAATGTTATCCCACTGTTTTGCGGTCTAACTCCGCCAAGCCTGGACTTATTCTGCACTTTTGCGGTCTAAAACGCTTTACAAGTGATTCCGGTATCTTTTTGATATGTACCTCAGCACTAACCTATTTAGACTGGTGTTTTGCTGTTGAGCTATCTCCTCCAGTTACCATGAAAAGACTGTGCGGAGAGTACCGCTAACAATCGTGCCATTATCTTCCTGATTGCCAGGATTAACGATGACCTGTACTAGAGGCGTAATTCTGATAGTCTTGCTGACTGGAAAATTGTAGAATGCCTCAATATTCGTTTGGGTCGCATTGCCGATCGCATTCTCAATCAAAGGCTGACCGACAGCAATCCCGCTTCTTGCCCCAGGCACCAATAAGTCGGGAAAAGCAATCCCCGCCATCCAGTAATTGGGGCTGATGTCACCCTGGAATGTGTCATTGTACTCGCCATAGCCATAGCGACCAAAGATACCAAGTCGCGGTGAGAGTGCCAGATCGAAATTGACCCCAACAACATTGAAGCGGCTATCGAATACCTTTCCACCGCTGTACTGGAGGCGCAGAGCAAAGGCTTGGTCGGAGTATTCCAGTTCAACAATCCCTTGGCGAGGGTCTCCAAACAACCCACCCTCACCACCTTGGTTAGGAAATATCAGTACAGGAGCTAATGGACCACCGATAAACCTCTGGCTATCGGAGTTAGGTCCAGCTGCATTTGCGGCTACATAGACAGCCCGTAGCTTAAATGGTCCCTTTCCCGGATTCCAGTCAATCACCGCGCCAGCTCCACCAGGGCGAGGGAGCAGGATAAAGTTGTTGACCAATGCCTGGGTCGAGAAGTCCAGAAAGCTAATGTTAGCGTAGCGGTTTTTATCGACAAAGTCGGGCGCGACAAGCGCTGCTCCTAGAGTTACCTTGAAGTCATTCAAAGGGGTAAAGGTGTAGTACAGCCGACCAAGACCAATATCGTCGTTTCTGCCAGGAACGGAAAAGTCTAGGACACTGCCAAAGTTAGGCTCTAGAAATCCGGCGGCGTTATCCGTAATGCCATCGCTGCCTGCAATCAATCGAATTTTCAGCAGGTCTGTCCCAACAAAGCTGGTGTTCAAATCCACAGAAGCCCGATAGATGACAGTGGTGTTGGGGTCTTCAGTGGCAATTACTGCACCCGTAGGCGCAATAATCCGTTCTCCACTAAAGCCACCCCCCGTCACTGCAACAACGGCTTGACCTGTTAGCTTGGTGGTCGTTGAGAATTGATTCGCCTCTAGTTCTGCGGTGCGAGCTTCCAGACCATCCACTCGATCTGGTAACGTTGCCAACTCCTCGGCAAACTCCTCTTGAAGCCGTTGCAGTGCTGCCAAGTCATCACGAGATACTTGCTGACCTGTACCCGTCGCTATCAATTCATTCACTCGCTCAAGCGTCGCATTCAGCCCAGCAGCAAACTCATAACGACTCATAGCTCGGTTGCCCCGGAACGTGCCATCTGGATAACCTGCGATCGCACCGTACCGCTCAATTAAAGTCCGGAGTGCCTCGAAAGCCCAGTCCGTAGGCTGAACATCGGCAAGTTGGCTGACATTGGTAATCTGGCTCAGAGCCTCATCAAAAGTTAGTTCAGTTTCAGCTTGCGGAGTGGCGACGGTTATCACAGGCATGGGTCGGGCATCTGTCGCTGGCTCAGCACTGGCGTCTGTGGGAAAGATGGCAGGAGGAGAGGACACAACTGTTGCTGGAACCAAGGGTTCGGTTACTTCATTAACAGGTAGAGGGTTCTTAGCCAGTACTGAGGACATCTGGGTCAGTAAGCTGAAAACGCCAAAAATTAGGGCAATGTGCCAATCAGGGCTGATATGCCAGTTCATTTTGTTTGCAGAAAAGCAAGAATGTAGATAACTTTATCCTGGAATTGTTATCTGCCTCTTTTAAAAAATGCAATGGAATTTGTTGCTAATAGCGCCGTACCATAAGCAGCTGCGGTGTGAGTGGGTGGCACTATGGTTACCCCAAGATGACGCTCTCGAATTGTTCTCCAGGCAGAATTCTTCGCACCTCCCCCAGCAGTGTAAACGCGAGTAAGCTGGGTTGAGCCTAACTGTTGC
>DATNQP010000323.1:0-3447 GCA_036703965.1 Leptolyngbyaceae cyanobacterium | reverse complement strand
TTCATCCCCCCCGATAGCTGCGACGGCTTTTTATCAGCCGCTTCGGTCAGTCCCACCATTTCCAGATGTTCCCACACGATTTCTTTTTTCTTCGCATGAGGTCTGTGGGGATAAAGAGCATCAACGGCTAAGTAGATGTTGTCAAAGGCACTCATCCAAGGCAGTAGCGCGTAGCTCTGGAACACCATCATCCGATCTGGGCCTGGTTGGGTGATAAGCTGGTTTTTCAGCCGCACTTCACCGTGGGTTGGTCGCGAGAAACCTGCCACCATGTTCAGCAGTGTCGATTTCCCACAGCCAGAGTGACCAATCAAGCAGACAAACTCGCCTTCATCAACCGTGAGGTTGACGCCGTCAAGAACAGTGTACGGTCCATTGGGAGTGGGATAAACCTTAGAGACATCCTCTATGACAAGGAGAGGATTACCTGTTTTTGGTTTTGAAGCTTGACTTTCAAGTACTTGGTTAAGGTGAGTGTCTGTATTTAGAGCAGTCATAATTGTAGGGAGGTGTTGTTTGTTGGAAGTTGTTTGTTGTTTGTCAAAATAAAGACCAAACAACAAATAACCAATAACCAATGACAAATTTAAGCAACTGAGCTAACGACAGCATCAATGTCAACTTCTTCGACACGAATTTGGCGTTTGATTTCCAGGCTGTTGAGGTATTCAAGCGGGTCATCAGGGTCAAAGACAGTGCCGTCAAACATCTGGATTGGACCACGATCGTGTCCAATATCCACAAGACCCAACTCCCGTGCTGCTTCGCCAAACAAATCAATTCGCCGCACTCGATCCAGGATGTTGACCCAATTTTTCGGGAATGGAATGAGTCCCCAGCGAGCTAGTTGGGTCATTAACCACAAGCCCTCTATCTGGTCTGGGTAGTTGGTTTTATCGACGTAGAATTGGTTGAAGCGCGGCAGCTGCTGAGGTGCTTCGCCAGTACCGCGATTGTATGGGTCAATGAACCCAGGGCGAGTATACTCTGGAGCTGAACCAACGTACTGCTCTAGTGTCAGGAATCCTAAAATTTCTTCCCGGTTGCGTGGGTCATCGCAATATTGGCAGGCTTCCAGGAGTGCCTTTAGCAAAGCGATATGGGTTTGAGGGTATTTGTTAACCCAGTCTTCGCGCACGCCCAGTACTTTCTCAGGATGTCCCGGCCACAGTTCCATATCTGTCGCGATGACAAAGCCCTGTTCTTCGTAGACAGCGCGGGAGTTCCAGGGTTCACCCACACAGTAGCCATCAATATTTCCCGCTTTCAAATTGGCAAACATCTGTGGCGGCGGAATCACGGTTAAAGCAACATCATGATCCGGATCGATCCCACCACTCGCCAACCAGTAACGCAGCATCAGGTTGTGCATGGAAGAGGGATACACCATGCCTAGGGTGTGAACTTTATCGGGAGTCTTTTGAATCGCCGCTTTGAAGTCAGCTAGGGTGCGGACGCCTTGATTGTATAAATGCTTGCTCAGGGTAATGGCATTCCCGTTGCGCGACAGAGTTAAGGCACTCACCACTGGCACTGAGGGCTTGTTTCCTGCCCCTAGCGTTAGGGACAGGGGCATCCCAGCCACCATCTGGGCAGCGTCCAGTCGTCCTGTGGCAATTCCTTTGGCGATCGCTTTCCAACTGGGTTCACGGTTTAAGGTGACTTCTTCTAAGCCGTGTTTCTCAAAAAAGCCTTTCTCTTTCGCAACGACCAAAGGCGCACAATCCGTGAGGGGAATAAAACCAATTTCCAGATTGACTTTTTCTAAGCCATTGCGGGCGATCACCTTGAGCTTGCCAGCTTTACGCAGCTTATCTTTCTTCTGCTGATTGAGGAAGTAAATCATCTCATTACGCAAGCCGTAGTAGCTGGGATGATTCACCACCTCCAGGCGACGGCGTGGTCGAGGAATTTCTACATCGATAATTTGTCCAATATGGGATTCTGGTCCGTTGGTCAGCATCACGATCCGGTCGGATAGCAGCAGCGCTTCATCCACATCGTGAGTGACCATGACGCAGGTAACCTGGCTCTCTTCACAGATTTTCATCAACTGCTCTTGCAAGCCGCCGCGTGTCAGGGCATCCAATGCGCCAAAGGGTTCATCCAAGAGTAGCAACTTGGGACGAATTGCTAGGGCGCGTGCGATCGCAACCCGTTGTTTCATCCCTCCCGAAAGCTCACCGGGTCGCTTATTCGCCGCTGCCCGTAGCCCAACTAATTCAATATGATGTTCGATAATGCCTTTACGCTCACCCGCTGGTCGATTTGCCATCACTTCGTCTACACCCAAAGCGATGTTTTCGCGGACAGTGAGCCACGGGAGTAGCGAGTAGTTCTGGAAAACCACCATGCGATCGGGACCCGGTTGAGTTACCTGCCGTCCTTCCAGGATGACGCCCCCATGAGTAGGTTTATCCAAACCCGCAATAATATTCAAAAGCGTGGATTTGCCGCAGCCAGAGTGTCCAATTAAGGAAATAAACTCTCCTTGTTTGATTTTCAGTTCAATATTCTTGAGCGCAATATAGCTACCCCCATTTGGCAATGGAAATTCGCGATCGATGTGGTCAACTTCAACAAACACAGACATTAATTTGCCCTTCAGTTATTGGTTATTGGTTGTTGATTATTGGTTATTGGCTCTCCAACAAACAACTATTTCTGTTCTTCTGGGACAACTTTGGACGCGACGAAACCTACTAACCTATCCAGCAAGAGACCAACCAAACCGACATAAACCAGTGCCAGGATAATTTCACTGAGTCGAGAACTGTTGTAAGAGTCCCAAATGAAGAAGCCGATACCGACACCCCCGACTAGCATTTCAGCAGCGATGATTGCCAACCAAGATAAGCCTATACCAATCCGTAAGCCAGTAAAGATATAGGGAACCGCTGCGGGAAACAGAACCTTAAAGAAGTACTTTTGGCGAGATAGCCGCAACACTCTGGCAACATTTTTATAATCTTGAGGGATTTGTTGAACGCCAACTGTAGTATTAATAATGATTGGCCAAATTGCTGTAATGAAAATCACGAAAATTGCTGAGGGTTGACTATCTCGAAGCGCTGCCAGAGAAATAGGCAACCAAGCCAAAGGAGGTATCGTCCGCAAGACCTGAAAGATCGGGTCTAAAGCGTCATACATAAATTGATTACTGCCAACCAAAATACCTAGCCCAATCCCAACAATTGTTGCGAGAGAAAAGCCGATGGCAACTCGTCCTAAGCTGGCAGCAATTTGTAATCCCAGCCCTTTATCGGTACCGCCATTATCAAAGAAGGGTTTAATAATCAGAGGGTCCCAGGTTTCTTGAAAGACTCTGAGGGGACTGGGTAAATTGGAGGCGGGACTGAGGCAGAGGATTTGCCAAATTACGAGCAAAATCGCGATCGCCACCAGCGGACGGATGATTTTTTGAGAATGCTTCTGGATTAGGGAAAT
>DATNQP010000322.1:0-10842 GCA_036703965.1 Leptolyngbyaceae cyanobacterium | reverse complement strand
TCTTGCTCACTTCCTCTAGAGACTCAGAACCTAAGGGACTTGGAGTCCAACCTGTGACGTTTTTGCGCTTGGCTAGAAGGGGTTGGGAGTGGACGATTGGCAGACGCACTGCCTCTTTATAAAGGATTTCGTCCACGGCTTGATAGATTTTGGCTCTGGCAGCTTTGTCAGCTTTAGCACGACCGTCATCCAAGAGCTTGAAAACTTGGTCATTTTTCCAGTTTCCTATATCGTTGGTGGAGCCGGGGCCAAAGTGGGCGTAGTAGAAGTTGTCGGGGTCGCCATAGTCTCCCGTCCAACCCAGCATGAAGGCTTGGTAGCCTGGGGCTTTGTTGCGATCAGCGAGATATGCCGCCCAATCCTTGGTTTGTAAGCTGACCCTGATACCGATCGCACTCAAGTCAGCGGCGAAGGCTTCTGCAATGGGTTTTGGGTTGGGGAAGTAGGGTCGGCTAACAGGCATATACCAAAGTTGGAGGTCAAAGCCGTTTGGGTAGCCAGCCTGAGCGAGGAGTTCCTTGGCGTTCTGCGGGTTGAACTCATAGTCAGGGACTTTCTCTGACTGGAACTCTTGAAGTGAGGCGGGGGTGAAGTGAGAGTCGTTCTCACCCAAGCCACCCCAGAATGCTTTGACAATTTCTTTCTTGTTAATGGCTTGCGCGATCGCCTGACGCACTTCTAGTTTTGAAAGCGGTTCATAGCTGGGATTTAAAGCCAGGTAGCCGACATTGAAAGAAGGGCGCAAGACGGCTTCTAAATTGGCATCGCTTTGAATTTCTTTGAGCTGGTCTGGAGAGAGGTCAACCGTGAAGTCAATTGTACCTGCTCTGAGTTGCGCTAATCGAGCCGCTGGGTCGGTGATGAAGCGCATCACTAATTGGTTTGACTTCGGCAATCCTTGTTTCCAGTAGTTTAGGTTCTTCTCGAAGACAATGCGATCGCCTGAGCGCCATTCTTTAAAAGTGAAGGCACCTGTACCGACAGCCTGGGATGAGGGAGTGCCATACCGATCTTTGGCTTTCTTAATCGCATCAGGACTCGCTATGCCAAAGTAACCGGCAGCGAGTGCCGATGGGAAGGCTGCAAAGGGCTGCTTTAGGACAAACTTAATCGTGTCCTTGCCTTGTGTTGTTACCTCTTGCAAGAGGGATTCAGGTGTCCCCTTATAACCGCCGAAAAGCTGTCCCCAAATCTCGTAAGCCTTCCCAGCATTGCGGTAGCCAAATTCATTATTCGGGTCCCACCAACGCTCGATGTTGAATCTTACCGCTTCCGCGTCAAAATCCGTTCCGTCGTGAAACTTGACGCCTTGGCGAAGCTTAAACGTCCAAACTTTATCCCCTTCAGAACTTATCCACTGTGTTGCCAAAGCGGGTTCAAGCTCAGTAGTCCCTGGTTTTGTTTCAATCAGGCGATTGTAGATTTGGTCTTGCGCCATGATTGAGTTGCCGTCAGTAATGTTCCCCGGTTCCAGGTTCACAGGCTGTCCCCCTGCGCCATAAACGAGCGCCCCAACTGGGGCTGCTGCTGGACTGTTGGCAGGCGACGAAGAACTACTGCTAGTTTGATTGGTCGAGGGGCTATTACAGTTTGAGAGAACTATCGCTAAGGCAAAAGCTACTGCCAAAAGAGCAGGTCGCCATTGCTTCCATCGCCACATTACATTTACTCCCGTTTTAATCAAAAATTTGTATACGAAAACAATGTTTACTCAAATCATTGCACGGGCTTGCGATCGCTAAGCATAAGGGGGAGGCGATTCTATTGGTTGCGGGGGATAAGTCCGGCGAGAGTCAGAAACACTAGCCGCATAAACTTTGCAAATTTTTAGCAATTTGAAGCTTGCATTCATTTCTGATACTTATGATCTAACCTGACGCTGTAAGCCAACAGACAATTTTGAAGCTAGGATTTAGATTTCATAAGGGCAAATATAGTACGTGATGATCGTAATCGAACGCAAACGCGACCGCAATGTGATAAGCGCAGGGTACCTCAAAACATAAGAACTGGTGGCTCAGTGCGATAATTATTGTTAAAAGAAAAGTTTGAGTATTATGATTAATTCTATTCTTGAAGTCCACAATCTATCGATTGAATTCCCCACGCAAAAAGAGGTAGTACGAGCAGTTAAAAATGTATCCTTTACGATCGCTTCAGGAGAAACGGTTGGGATTGTAGGGGAGTCGGGTTCCGGTAAATCTGTTACATCGCTGGCAGTTATCGGACTACTACCTCACGATGCTCACGTAACAGGGGAAATTTTATTTCGCAATCCTCGCGTTCCTGATGCCAATCCTGTTAATCTGCTAGCACTTCCTGCGGCCAAACGGCGAACTTATCGGGGGGGGCTAATCTCAATGGTGTTTCAAGAACCTCAGACTTCCCTCAACCCAGTTTACACCTGTGGAGAACAGGTTGTGGAAGCGATTCTGCTCCATGAAGAAGTTTCTCATAAGGACGCTTACAGAAAAGCGATCGCGCTATTTGATGAAGTCAAGCTGCCCAATTCTAGAGAGATGATGAATCGCTATCCTCACCAACTCTCAGGCGGTCAACAGCAACGGGTAATGATTGCGATCGCATTGAGTGGTAACCCCGCCCTCCTGATTGCTGATGAACCAACCACAGCTCTGGATGTAACCATTCAGGCGACCATTTTACAGCTACTGCGAGAATTACGCGATCGCAGAGATATGTCCATTCTCTTCATTACCCACGATATGGGAGTCATTGCAGAAATCGCTGACCGTGTGGTTGTGATGTATCGAGGTGAGGCAGTCGAAACAGCTAAAGTTTATGACTTATTTACTAATCCCAAACAGCCCTATACTCAAGGTTTACTCAACTGTCGCCCTCGTCCAGACCAACGGCTAAAACGCCTACCAACCGTGTCTGATTTTATGCAGGTTACGACTAATGCGGCAGGGGAAGTGGAAATTCTCGCTCAAACCCACAGTCAAGCCGAAACAGAGGCGTTATTAGCTGAAGTGTCCAGTAGCGAAGTAAATGAGCGCTACCAGCGTTTGCAACAGCAGCCGCCTTTGCTATCTGTGCGTCACTTGACCAAAGAATTCCCTATACGAAAAGGACTCTTTGGCAAGAAAACTGGCTTTAAAGCCGTCGATGATGTCAGTTTTGATGTTTATCCTGGCGAAACATTGGGGTTAGTAGGAGAATCCGGTTGTGGCAAATCGACCTTAAGCCGTTGTCTCCTCCGCTTGATTGAGCCGACTTCTGGCGAGATTATCTTTGATGGCGATTCAGTTCTGGAACTGCCAGCCGAACCACTGCGTCGCCTGCGCCGTTATATGCAAATTATCTTCCAAAATCCTTATGGTTCCCTGAATGCTAGACAGAGCATTGGCGCAGCGATAATGGAACCGATGGAAATTCATAAACTAGGTGGCTCACGAGGGCAACGCAGACAGCGAGCAATCGACTTACTGGAACGAGTCGGACTTGGGGAAAGTGCGATGAATCGCATGCCTCATGAATTTTCTGGTGGTCAGCGACAGCGGATTTGCATTGCGCGTACTCTAGCCTGTGAGCCGCGATTTATCATTTGTGATGAGTCAGTTTCGGCGCTGGATGTCTCGGTACAGGCTCAGGTGCTTAATCTACTTAAGGACTTGCAGCAAGATTTTGGCTTGACTTATATTTTCATCTCTCACGACTTGAGTGTAGTGAAGTTTGTGAGCGATCGCATTATGGTGATGAATCAAGGACGCATTGAAGAAATTGGCTCAGCTGATTCTATTTACAACAATCCCCAACGAGACTACACGCGCCAACTAATCCAAGCGATTCCTGATACTAAGTTAGAGTATATCCAAGAAAAGGCGAGCGGTGGTAACGCGATAGTCATCTGAGCGCGACTGTAGCCAATCAGCCTCGCCTTTTGAAGCATACTAGCCACTACCGTGACACTGGCACGCCGCACGCCCAGATCGCTTGGATTTTGTATAATTTCAACAGAGCAGAAAGTCCATAGCATAAAAAAATGTAGTATGCCTATTATTCATAAAAATTTAAGTTTTATGATGAGCTTTTGATTTTATGGTCAAGCGATCGCTCCAGGCATCATCCATCGGGATTCAACAGGCTAAACGAGCGTTTGCCCGCAAAGGTTGGACTCAAGAAAACCTGGCTCTTGAAGTGAACTTAAAGACTCGTCAGTCAGTTTGGAGATTTTTCACAGGTCGTCCAGTTGAACGTGATACCTTTAAAGAAATTTGCTCTGTCTTGGGGCTGAATTGGCGGGAGATTGCTGAAAATCCGCCAGCAGAGGGTTCAGAACCCGGAGAACAGGCACTTCTAGATATTGATGTCCTGGTACAACAGGTGCGATCGCAACGCTTCGACAAAATTCAAAACCAGTGCGGCACCTTACAGCTATTAGATATCAGCCGTCCGGTTGGGGTAGAGGACATTTACATTGATGTCAATATTTTGGAGGAAATCCCAAGCCAACAGTGGTTAGAAATCGCTGACCTACAAAACCTTACTCCAGAAGAATTTGACCGCTTTGGCTTGGGCGAAGTTTCCCAGAAACAAATATCAGGCATGAGGGCAGTTGAAACCTACTCCAAGCTTAGAGTGTTAGGCAAACCGGGGTCTGGTAAAACGACCTTTTTGCAACATCTCGCCATTGAGTGTAACCAAGGCAAATTTGCAGCAAACCGGGTTCCCATTTTTATTACCTTAAGGGATTTTGCGGACGAGTCTAGAGAGGCAGGTCATAGCAGCGTACTAAACTACATCCGAGAAGAATTTCTCACCTCTGGAATTTCAGACCCCTCCGTAATTGAAACCCTACTGCGTGAGGGTAGAGTGTTGCTGTTGCTTGATGGGCTAGATGAAGTACCAGGGTCAGATAGCAAGGCTGTCGTTAAGGAAATCCGCAGATTCTCCGAGAACTATGAAAAGAATCTATTTATCGCCACCTGCCGAACAGCCGCTAAAACGCTCAAACTCAGGCGCTTCACGGATGTCGAAATTGCGACCTTTACCCAAGAGCAAATAGCTGCCTTTGCTCAGAAGTGGTTTGCCACATTGGCGAAAACGAATGCCGAGGATGAAGTAGATCCAGCCGTTCAGTTCATTGAGAAATTGGGCTTGCCCGAAAACTTTCAATTCCGCAGACTCGCCGTCACCCCCTTGTTTCTGCATCTCGCCTGCTGGGTGTTCCGTCGCCAGGAAAAATTCCCTACTAAAAAAAGCGAGTTTTATAAGCAATGTCTAGACCTTCTCCTCGTCAAATGGGATGAAACCAGGGGTATTGAGCGAGATGAAGTTTACCGGGGATTTTTATTGCCCCAAAAGCTGAGGCTGCTGAGTCAGGTTGCAGCAGTGACGTTTGAGCAAGGGCACTACTTCTTTGAGCAACGCGCTATTGAGGAACACATTGGCGACTATATCCGCGATCTACCAAATGCTCCTACAGAGCCGGAGGAATTGCAACTCGATAGTGAAGTAGTGCTTCAGGCGATCGAGTTGCAACATGGTTTATTGACAGAACGAGTGCGGGGAATTTTCTCCTTCCCTTATTTGGCGTTTCAAGAATACTTCACTGCCAGAAAAATCGTTGCCAGTCATAATTTACAGGCATTAGAGAAACCCCTGGAACGTCTGGTGACTCACATCACTGAACCCCGCTGGCGCGAAATCTTTTTGTTGACGGCTGCCATGCTGCGGAGTGCAGACTCCCTGGTACAGTTGATGAAGCAACACATTGATGGGCTAGTCGCCCAAGACCCGTATCTCCAAGAGTTTTTAACCTGGGCGAGTCAAAAGTCCCAAACTGTTCCTCCCCAGCCATCTGCAATTCGCGCTTTTTACTTTGCCCTTGCCGGGACTCCTCAGCTTGCCCCTCAATTTGCCCTTGCCTGTAGTGTTGACGGGGGTATTTTTCTGGATGCGGCACTGGATAACTTAGTCTTGGAGAGCGCTATTGACTCCAGGGCTGATTTTGCCCATGCTTATGCCTGTGCCGATGCCCTGAGTAATGCCCTGACCATTGTTCTGGATCTGGGGTTACATCAATCCCTGCAACAACTCCAAGACCAACTTCCTGACTCCAAACACGATAGAGAAAGGTTTCAGGAATGGTGGCAAACCAACCATGTCGCTTGGAGTAAGCGGTTGAGGGAAGCGATCGCACTTCATCGAAATATTCAGCATCGGTGGCACTTCAGCCCTGAGCAGCAGCAAGTGTTGCAACGCTACTATGATGCCAATCAGTTGCTAATCGATTGTCTCAATAGCAACTGTGAAGTGACGGCTGCCGTGCGGCAGGAGATTGAAGCCGCCTTGTTGTTGCCGCAGAAAGAACTTGAGGAGAGGGAATGGCAGTAGAGTTGAGGTTAATTGCTCATGAGGCGCGATCGCTCCTGACGCTCATGTAAAGGCTCGATGGATGTTGGGTTTTGCGAGCGCTCACTCTGACTATTAAATATAATTAGCTAATACAGCTTATAGTCTGTCCAGATTTAACTCCCCCAGTAAATCACGGTCATGCCTGAACTAGGACTTTTGGAAGAAAAAGAAGAAGTTAAATTTTTTGAGGAAGATGAAGACCAAGAAAATGGGATTGAATCTAATGTTAGGCGAATATCAGAATTAGAGGAAATTTCAGGAATTGTTGTAGCTGGAACTGACTGGACAACAGCAACTATAGTCGATCAGCTTGTCCGTGAGAACATCCAACTTAATCCAAGATTCCAAAGACGAGATGCTTGGAACATAACTCGTAAAAGTAGGTTTATAGAATCAATTATTCTTGGGTTTCCCATTCCACAAATAGTGTTAGCTTCAAATGAAAAAGAACGGGGAAAGTTTATAGTTCTTGATGGTAAGCAACGCTTACTTACTATTCTTCAGTTTTATGGGAAAAGTGAAACTCAAAATAATAGTTTTTCTTTGAAAGGATTAGAGTTTAGGCCTGATCTAAATGGTTGCAAACATGAAGATCTAGAAAATAATCCTCTCTTTAAATCAGTACTTGATGCTCTCGACAACCAAACCATTCGTACTACATTGATTCGGAATTGGCATACTGAAAATTTTCTCTACAAGATTTTCCTACGCCTTAATGTAGAGAGTACCCCTCTATCTCCACAAGAGCTGAGGCAAGCGTTACATCCAGGAGATTTTATCAACTTTTTAGATGACCAATCAGTTAAAAGTCAGGCTTTGAGAAAAATCTTCAAATCCAAAAGTCCTGATTTTCGGATGCGTGATGTCGAATTACTTTTACGATACGTAGCCTTCCATTATTTCCTATCCGAATATCGTGGTAATCTTAAAGCATTTCTTGATATGACTTGCAAAGAACTCAATAAGAATTGGAACAAGAAAGCCTCTGATATTCAAGATACAGTTACCCAATTTGAGAACGCAGTGCAAACAAGTATTAATATATTTGGAGAAAAAAATGTCTCTCGTTTGTGGTTGAGCAGTTCTAATACTTATCGAAGCCAATTTAATCGAGCTATTTTAGATGTAATGGTTTTTTACTTCTCAGACCAGATAATAAGGCAATCTGCTGAAGACAATAAGGCAGAAGTGGAAGATGCTTTTAAGAAGTTATGCTCATCTAATAGTAGCTTTAGAGAAGCTATTGAGGGAACAACGAAGAACATTCGTGAAACTCACACTCGTCTCTCACTATGGGGCAGAGCTTTGTTAGAGGTTTTAGATGTAGAGTTTAATGTACCTGAACTCGTTGATAATCGTATTATCTTCAACGGTTTGAGGTGATTTTTGTCTGGGTATGCCAAGATCAGTTAGATTTCGTACTCTGACCAAGGAGTTAAGTAGGTTAAAAAAGCAATTTCTTCCTAAGATTAGTCCTACAGGTTTATATTCTGACAGACAGTTAGCCAGAACTCTTGCCTACAGAGTTTTAGCTCATGCCGAAATTGAAGCTTATCTTGAGGATAGAGTTAGGGAAGTAGCAATTGATGCCAAAAATGATTGGGATAATACAGGTAAGACTCGTCGCACTTTGATTTGCCTGCTTGCCTTCTCGGGTCAAATGATGGATACCCCACCGAACACACTGACTCCAACTAATTCAAGTCAAGACGCTTGGGAAAAGAAATTAAAGATTAGTAAAAAGCTCGACTCAGCGATCAGTTGTTTTAATAGAGTTATTAAGCAGAATCATGGAGTAAAAGAAGCTAACATTCTGGCATTGCTTTTGCCAATAGGAATAGATAGTGATGATTTAGATTCTGCTTGGCTTGCTACTATGAATACATTTGGGGAGCAACGAGGTCTTGTAGCGCATTCCTCAGCTACGTCTTACAGAACTGTTCAACCACCAGATCCTGCAACTGAACTGAGTACGGTACTGCAAATTGCTCAAGGACTTTTGCAAGTGGATGAGTTAATAAATAATCTGATGAGATAAGCTCCAACTGGTGATAGAGGAACACAGTGGTAGAACCAATTCTTGTGATGACTATTCACAATTGGGTTATTAGTAACTAGCTAATTTCTGGACAAATGCGGCATGTTCAGGAGATTGCACCCCCTCTTGTAAAACTGCCAATACGCGCTGCATATTCCCAGCTAATAACTCTAAAACCGCTAACCACAACCCAGGAAAGACTCGACTCCGTATAATTCCATCGGTATCAACAGGTAAATCGAGATACTCACCCTTTTCTAGATAGAACCAGCTAATTTTCTGATCGAGGACTTGCCAGACGATATATTCCTGTACCCCATTCCGGCGATAGGCTTGTTTTTTGGCATGAAGGTCGATTGCAACACTGCTAGCGGCAATTTCAACAAGCAACTCTGGAGCACCTTCAATATAATCATCATCACTCAATCGTGCCTGTCCGCCTGCTTCTGGCATGATCAGGAGAACAGCATCAGGTTGTGGTTCGTTGTCGATATCGAGCCGCACGGTTGGTTCAACTCCCAAAGCAACACCTGGAGTCATAGCTTCGTAGGTTCCTAGCCATGTCATTGATCCAACCATGAGGTTGACCGTGGCTTTTGAAGCGCACTGCACCAGGTATGTAGACAATCCCTTCGATTAACTGGGCTTTTTTCAGGTTGAGCATAGCGTTGTAGCGGCGCTCAAATTCGTAACGGTTTAAGCGATCGCCGTTTTCTAGAGGGGGAATTGTCAAATGCTGATCAGGTGTTTTAACCATAACAGCCGCCGCTGGGGTAAACCTATGTTCATCCTACCGAAATCAAAAGAGGGCGATCGCGGTTCTTCACAGCTACCTTCCGCCATGCTGATGCAACAACCTTCAATGGTGGTTAAGTTTTGATGGAATTGAATCAAGATATTGTTACAATCTCAGGTAGCTTAAAGCTGACTCTTTCCTGGTTTTGGTGTTCCTACAATCTATGTCTAACGCGGCTTCTGACCGTCTTAAGCAAAATGCTGAAAGAATTATGCAAATCTGGGAGCGGCGGGCGCGTGATGAAGTTGGTGCATCCATGCATCAGGACTCTCTTGTCTTGCAAAATTCACTACCTAAGTACTTAAACCAGCTGGTAGATGAACTCTCAAACAGGATTGTCAGGACATCTGCCCGAATCGCGTCCGACGAAGTAGAAAGCACTCGGATTGGGAAGCAGCATGGGCATGAACGGGCGGGCTATGCTGACTACTCCATGAGTCAACTCATTTTCGAGTATCACATCCTCCGTCAAGTCATCTTTCAAGTTTTAGAGGAAGAAGCACCTTTAGAAGTGAGGGAACGAGACATCATTATCGGCTCCATTGAGCAAGCCGTTAACGACGCTGCCACTCAATTCTCCCAAACGCTGCGAGATATTCAAGAGCTATTTATGGTGACGCTAACTCACGACCTCAGAAATCCCATCAATGTCGTAAAAATGGGAACTCAACTGATTCTGCGGCGGCTTGAACGAGGAGACACCCACGTGGATGTGGCCACGAGGATGATCGGTGCGGTCAATCGGCTAGATTCGATGATTCAAAATCTGCTCGATGCAAGTCGGCTGCGGGCAGGGCAGAGCTTAAAGATTGAATTTGAAGAATGCGATTTAGACAGGCTAGTTCAGGACGTTGTGGAGGATTTGATCTTCGCTCATGGAGAACGGTTTGTTATAGTCTCTGATTCTAATATCAGGAGCTATTGCAGCCGTAAAGAAATACGGCGGGTGATTGAAAACTTAGCCATTAATGCTGTTAAATATGGTAATCCTAGCACGCCGATTACACTCACGCTCCAGCCAACTGAAACGCAGATTAGCCTGACTATCCATAATGAAGGCAATCCGATTGCCCCAGACGCTCAATCCATCCTATTTCAACAATTTCGTCGAACCACCTCTGCTGAGGATCAAACGGGATGGGGATTAGGATTATTTTTGGTAAAGAGTATTACTGAAGCGCATCAAGGGACGATTGAGGTTGAAAGTGCACAGGGCAAGGGGACAAGCTTTATCGTTAAGTTGCCTAAATTTCCCTGTTAGTTGGCTGAGTTGCTTCGCTATCGCCGTTTTCTAAGGGGGGAATTGTCAAATGCTGATCGGGTGTTTTAACCATAACAGCCGCAGTTAGAGTAAACCTATGTTCATCCTACCGAAATCAAAGGAGGGCGATCGCGCAACTGGGGGCGGGAGCGATCGCTCTTACTTAGGGGCTTGCACCCCAAGTTGTGAGTCAAGTCGCCCTCATCAAAATATTGGCTATTTTCTCTACAGGTTTTACAAAGAACTCTTCCGACCACTTTCTTTTATTGCTGCCAAATGTCTCCTGTAGCTGCCATACCTGACAAGTAAGTATATATTGGCATTGATCATAGGCAACACCGTATACCTTTACCCATTGTTCCGGGGCTA